>WGFD01000252.1 GCA_015492395.1 Deltaproteobacteria bacterium
ACTCTCAAAAGGTTACACTCAAACAGATATGATTTTTGGGGGAAGTCCTGTAAATGTGAAATCTCTTACATTTTCAGATCTTAAAAGAGGGTGAAAATAATTGACATTACCTTGACATTATCAAGTTTGACATATAGGATTAAAGATGTGATAATACTTCGAATCTCAAGGATATAACCGATGAACACAAAGCTATTCGAAAAAGAGATAAAGATACACGCCGAGGCCAGATACCCTATACTGTGGCTTACATCCTTTGAAGAGCGCAGGGTTGAGAAGATCGTCGAAAACCTCTGTAAAAAGATGGAAACCCAGTACTGGTCATGGTCCGTCTCGAAAGGTCTGTATAACGGAGAGAAGAAGAAGACGGAGAAACTGGGCAGGGAAAAGATCCTGCCCACCATAGAGGACAAGATATCCAAGGATGGTGATACCAGCAATCTTTTCCTGCTAAAGGACATAGCAGGATACTTTCAATCTCATGAGTTCCTTAGGAGATTCAGGGACATCCCGGCAATAGCGGATGAACAGAGGGCTATCAATACCGTCTGCATCCTCTCTCCCACACTAAGCGACATCCCCCCCGAGCTGGAAGAAGACATTGTCGTTCTGGAACTTTCTCTACCCGATTACAATGAGATCGAAGAACTGGTATCGAAGACATACGGCCACCTGATCCCGGAAAAGTGGCACGCTTCGACGAGGTCTATACTCTACAAGTCCCTCCAAGGCCTATCCTTTGACAACATTAAGCGCGTCGTAAGGAAGGCGATCAGCCTGAATAACGGAGTGCTGAACGAGGACTGCATAAGATATATCCAGGACGAAAAGCAGCAGATAATCCAGAAACAGAAGATATTGGACTACTACCCGCACAAGGAGACAATCGACCACATTGGCGGCCTCGATGAGATAAAGAAGTGGTTCATAGAGAGAGAGCACGTATTCCGCCTAAGTAAGGACAAGATCGAAATACTGGGGCTGGACGTCCCGAAGGGACTGTTATTGATCGGCGTCCCTGGCTCCGGGAAAAGTCTGTGCTGCAAGGCCCTCGCGGGTATCTGGAACCTGCCTTTATTGAGAATGGATGTGGGTAAGGTCTTCGGCTCCACCGTCGGCGAGTCTGAAAAGAACATCAGGCGGTCCATCCAACTGGCTGAGGCGGTAAGTCCCTGTATCCTCTGGATCGACGAGATAGACAAGGCCTTCGGCGGCATAGCCGGCTACCAGGGGGACTCCGGCACCCAGTTAAGAGTATTCGGCACCTTCATCACGTGGCTGCAGGAAAAGGAGAAGCCCGTCTTCGTAATCGCCACCGCCAATGAGCCCAGGAATCTCCCACCGGAACTATGGAGGAAGGGCAGATATGACGAGGTCTTCTTCGTCGACCTCCCCAGCGCGGAAGAGCGTGAAGAGATCTTCAGGATACACCTCGACAGGAGGGGACAGAGTCAGGCTCAACTCGATGTAACAGAGCTCTCCCAGAACAGCCAGGGATTCACCGGCGCCGAGATAGAACAGGCGGTAAAGGACGCCATCGTGACCACATTTAACAGCCTTTACAGCGGGAGGGACAGCGAAGAGGTTGAGAACCTGATCGACGGTCTGTCTTCGCTGAGCCTGGACCAGAAGACCATGCTTAATGCGATAAGGGAGATAACACCCCTGTCCATACTGAAGAAAGAGGAGATCGAAGAGTTACGGAAATGGAGCCACCAGAGGGCGAGACCGGCCTCACGCCTATTGATCACTCACCGCGCGGAGACCCTGACAGATGCCGAAAAGAAGACCATAGCCATCCATGAAGCCGGGCATACCCTCCTGATGTGGTACCACTTTGAGAAGACACCGGTCTTTATAAGCCTGGATAACTTCAAGGACTACAGGGCATACACCCCCATAGACGGGTCATTCTCCAAGACATGCACCAAGAGGGACCTCGAAAAGGAGATCGGGATCATACTTGGCGGGATGGTCGCAGAGGACGAGGTGTACGGCGGTGGTTCAACAACAGTCGGGGCATCACGCGACCTGACCCAGGCAACCGCAATAGCAAAGAAGATGGTCGTAGAGTACGGTTTCGGCGAGACCATGAAAAACACAAGTCTCATCGAACTGCAGGACTACACGCTGACATCGGGCAAAGAGATACTCGACGATATACAGAAGATCCTCGACAATGCCAAGGACGAAACTGAAAAGGTTATCTCAGGCAACAAGGAAGTCCTGACACGGCTGATAGAGCGGATTACAGACGAGGTACTGCTGAACAGTAACAAATTGCTGGAGTTCTTCCAGAAAAACAAGCTAAATTAAAGTGGAGGAAGATATGTCCTTCTATACCAAGATCAAAACGGAATTGTCCAACAAGAGCCAGATAATAAACGCCCTCAAAGAGATGAAGGAGAGAGGTGAAATCGCCAGATTCCAGATAAACGAGAAGAAAGAAAAGATCGAGGTTGACAGAGACGGAGACATAGTGAATATATCGAAGACAAAGGAAGGCAACTTCGGGGTGGCAGGGGACGTGCGCGTCGCGCGGTCATTTGCAAACAGGCTCAAACAGTACTACGCCTATGAATCGATAAAATCGAACCTACCGCTCGACTTTGAGATCTCCCATGAATCGGAGGAGGCAGGGGACATATTACTAATCCTTAAGGGCTAGGTTCAAGCCATCCAACATCTCACATTGAATATCCAAGGCGCTAAATAACAGTTCAATCTATTCGTAAGGGAGACGGCCGATGAATAAAGAGGTGAAGATAAGGATTACCACCGATGGAAAGGTGGAGGTAGACTCCAGCATCTTCGAGAACTGCAGAGATGTTGCCAACCATCTGTCCAAAATCCTGGGCAAGACCGAGAGCTTTCATGAAAAGGATGAAGCCGCTACTGAGGAGACGATAAAGATAAAGGGCGAGTAATTTCAGCGGCCCCCGCACTGGTCAAGATGGCGCATGAGATATCTATCAATGTACACTCAGTAATACCGAAATCAAGGATCAACGGTCCCGGCAAGAGGATGGTCGTATTCTTCCAGGGATGCAACAGGGGATGTCCCGGCTGCTTTAACCCGGACACCCATCCATTCGACACATCCTTCCTCTGTACCCCAAGGGATATCATCCGTGAAAATTTCACAAAGGACATCGAAGGTATAACTATAAGCGGCGGGGAACCTTTCATGCAGCACCACGGTCTTCATAAACTTCTAAAAGTGGCCCGAGAGGAGTACAACCTCTCTACCATAGTATATACAGGCTATGAATACGGTGAGTTAAGGAGTGTTGAAAGGTTTAGCACGTGTCTCGGATATATCGACCTGCTTGTAGACGGAAACTATCTGGAGTCAGAGAGGGAGCCGACACTCCTTGCGAGGGGTTCCACCAACCAGACATTTCACTTCCTGAGCAGGCGGTATACAGAGGGCGATCTCTACATGCCGGGCAGGATGGAGATCATAATTAAACAGGACGGGACCATCATAAAAACAGGCTTCGGCAGAATAACGATGCCACTACAGCAGAGATGAGCACATTAGAAAGGCCACTCCAGCATGCCTTGGATATCATCAAAGATTCCGCCAAATTACAAGAGCGAAAAGACATACTCATACGCGCCATCAAAGACCTTCCCAAAACCGCCGAATATATTCCCGCTTTCGAACTCAGCCTCGATGTAATCGGGACCATCGAACATGCCGGCGACAGGCGGTCGGCTCTCCTGGAGTGCCTGAATGAGATACCCAAGACCGGTGACTACCGGCCGCTTTTCGTAAAAACGCTTCGCACCGCCATAGAAGAGACAAAGGGTATGGATGACCCCAAGCACAGGAAGTCCACCTTCTTACGCATCGCCGGCATGTTGCCCGACACCGTTGAGTTCGCATCCTTTCGCAGAGAGGCCATCAACCTGGCGATAGAGGCCGTAAAGAGTATAGAAGACAACTTCGTGCGAAGATACTCCCTGGTAGATATAGCCAACGACCTGCCGCAGACGGAAGAGTTTAAGCAGCTCCGCCTCCGCGCTCTAAGTATAGCCTTGAACATATCCGACGAGTCAGGTTACAGGAGGTTTTCGCTTGAAGAGCTTGCCAACGAACTGCCCAAATCGAGTGATCTTGCCTTTTATAGGAAGTATACGTTATTAGGTATCGCCGGCGCCGTCCCAAAGACAGGAGAGTACCTCAAACTCTACAAGGAGGCGATATCATTGGCCATAAATGCGGCCAATGCCATCGAAGAACCCTTCTACCGAAAGTATGCGCTGGTATTCATAGCCAAGGAATTACCGGAAAAGGAGGAGTTGTTACCACTATATATTCAGGCAATGTCCGACGCAGTAGAGGCGGCACTCGCCATAAAAGACCCCTTCGTAAGCAAGCACTCTCTGATAGAGATCCTTAAGGAGCTGCCGAAGGAACCGCAATTCTTTTCACTTCTGTTAAAGATATTGGAGCATGCCCTGGAGTTCTTCACCATGAAGAAGTGGATGGAGGACATCGAACTCGTGGACGTAATAGACTTCATCATCGTCGCGGAAGAGAAGAAGATGAAGGAGTCGAAAAAGAAGAGGTATGCCAGGGGAAAGTTCGCGCATACACTGACAAGGGAACTGGACAAGTTCGGAAAAGAGCTGAATGACATCCGGTTTATAGAGGTGCTTAAACCCTACACCCATGTCTGGGTGCAACCAAAGGAGTTGAGGGAGTCCGTCAAGAAAATAGTCGATCATCTGGAGGAGATCAGAAACAGATACCACGGCAAAGAGATAGAAAGGCCTGTCTTCGTCTCAGAGTGGCATACCGCCGCTGAAGAGCGCCACGCCAAAGGAAACAAGAAGGCCATCCCGAAAGACTCCATCTCGATAGACCTGGGAGCTACAAATACCGTAATCATGAGGAGGCGCGGTGATGCCCAGCCGGACTTTCTCCACCTGGACTCAATATCAAGACAGTTCGGCGAAACCCAGATCATCCCTACCATCCTGAACGAGGAGGGAAATCTTATAGGTATGGAAGCGGCAAGCAAAAAACCTGTAGTCAATATAAAAAAGATGCTCCTCGAAGGGAATCCCGAAGGCAAGGAGTATATGGAGAGATACTGTCGCATACTCTACAAACACCTGAAGAAAGAAATGGTACCTTCCGGCTGGCTCCCGGTCATATCCGGCACCATAGCGGATGAACTATACCTCACGGTACCGGTCGGCTTTCATAACTATAGGGAAATGATGAAAGAGATCATCCATAGGACCATGAAAGGCATCGACGTGGAGTTCATCGAAGAGCCACTTGCAGCGGCCATCGGCTATCAGGTGGCCGAGGTACGGGATAAGGTCATCATGGTCATCGACTTCGGAGGCTGCACACTCGATATAATGTTACTCCGCCTCAGTATCAATGATGTCCATGTGATAGCAAAGCCGGACAGGTCAAAGATCCTCGGAGGACGCGACATAGACCTTTGGCTGGCCGAATACCTGGCTGAAAAGGTCGGGATCAAGGCCGACGGGATACCCCTTGAACTCATAAACCAGGCCGAAGAGATCAAGATAGCCCTATCTGAACACAAGGCTGTACCATTCGAATGGGAAGGCAGAGAGGTATGCAAGATCTCGATAGAAGACTTCGAGAACATATTGGCCGCACATGACTTCTATAGGATGGTAGATCGTTCCATATCCTACGTCCTTCAGAAGGCACTGAAGCTCGGCATTAAACGGCAGGCTATCGAGGCGGTACTGTTGACCGGCGGCTCCTCCCAGATACCTTCATTCAAGGAAAGTATCGCCCATACCTTTCCGGAACTCCGGGGAAAGAATGTCATTTACGACCACAGTCCTCTCTCCGCGGTGGCGCGTGGAGCCGCACTATACCGTACAAGGGAAGTGGTGGACAGGCATCTGGGCATGGCGTACGGCGTGAGATACATGACGGACAAGAAGGAGGGACACTACTCGTATGAGATTATATTCGAAAAGGGAGAGGCCCTCCCCTTCGAAAAGACATTCAGGCTGTCGCCGGCGAACTTACTTGGAGAGCAGGACCAGATTTATATAGAGCTGTTCGAGATACCCGAGAACCTGATCACAAGGAGGTGGGTGGCCGAGGGTGGAATGGAGTTCATCAAGCAGATGATAAAGCATAGTGACAACCTCGAACTAAAGGGCTTCAGGATAATATATATCCCCCTTACAAGGAACGCAGACGAAGGCACCGATGTGTCATTCCGCGTGGATAAGGATGGTCACCTCTCTCTCAGGTATGCCGAACACACCACTCTGAAAACGGATATAAGACTGCAGTAGCCCTTTTACCCCCGCGCATAAACAGACGCCCTAGAGATTCCCCAACTCAGTCTCGACAGCGTAAGTGACATCCACCGCTCGCACCCACTTCTCTACAACCCCCGTGGTATCTATAACGCTCAGTTTATTGAAGAGGAATTCGAACCTTCCCTCCAGTTCCCCCCTTATATGGTCCTTTACATCACCAGGGAGCTCCCACATACGCCGCTTGAAGGGACCGAACCCCTTCTTCCTGGTCTTGTATATGAACTGCTCCTCGGTCTGCCCCTCTTTTCTTTCAGCGGCAAAGTTCTTATGGAGGTAGTCGTATATCTCGCTCCTCAGCCCTTCCGGGAAGTATGAACTGTCATATATCATATTCTGGAACCCGGTTGCCAGATGGACCTCAGCCGCCTCCTTCTTTACGAACATATCGAAGGCGTCATCTGGGAGCGTGGATGCACCATGCTGCACAACCCCCGCAAGACCGTAAGACTCCCTCGCAACCCTGGAAAGCCTCTCTATGGTATCGAAGTCGACCTTCACCTTCGCGATAGTACCATCCGGGAGTACAACCCCGCCGTGGCTGGTACCGGTTTGAACGCTGATCTTGCTGATCCCCTTTAAGCCGGCCCTTAACCTCCCGAGGTAGCCGTCCATAAAGGCCCTCAGTTCCTCTTCGGTGGAGTTTTTTCCTCCCACCTCTCCGATCTCACCCCCGACGGAGACTGTAATACCGTCTCTCTCCAATCCCCTTATAAACTCCGTCAACTCAGCCGTGATCTCGAAGTTAGGTCTCTGCTGCTCCTGGATAGCCGTCTTCTCAAGATCCACCAGCGTAGAAGCATCTATATCTATATTCAAGAATCCAGCAGCCACGGCGCTCCTGATCAGCGCCTTAAGTCCCGCTATCTCCTTAGCCTTGTCCCCCCTGTAGTTCTTGGCATTAACCTGAAAATGATCGCCCTGTATGAAAACAGGCCCCCCGTAACCTTCCTTAATCGCCGCAGCAAGCACAACGGACGCATACTCCGAAGGACTCTGGCCGGTATATGATATCTCACTCTTAGCTATCTCAAAGATAAACGCACCAACCCTGTTCTTGATAGCAGCCCTGAAGATGGCCCTGGCCGTCTCGTATGTCAACCCCCTTATGTTGATAGCGGGCACAACAAAACCCTTTACATCCCCCCTGCCCATCGCATCGTACAATCCCTGTATAGAGGCCGACCTGATACCGAGGGACTGAGCAGCCGCCTTTATCAGCCACCTGGATTCGGCCTTGACATCCTTCGACTCATTGAATACCGCATTCCATACCAGATCGTCGAGGTTTTCCCTCCTCAAAACCTCTCCATCGACGATACTTACAGTATCGTCCTCCTTTGCTACACTATCCTTCACATGGTCGTAAAGTTCACCTGTATCATTGAACATCGCCATAGCACATGACCTCCTCTTGGAATTGTACCTAACCTTATTAACATACTATGCCTTCCTCATCAAATGGAAATTACTATTGACAGACGATCAGTCTTCAATTATTGATATAGATCATATCTTTTGAAAGTTTACTGCTGGTATTATATTGATGGTATAAAAGATTATACAGGAGGATAGTATGGACACAGACAAGACAACCACGCTCGACTTGAGGAATATACTGCCGTTCGAGAGGCACCCGAAGATCTTCAACACCTGGGAGGGTTTAAAAGCCGGTGAGACACTGCGGATCATCAACGATCACGACCCAAAACCGTTATACTACCAGTTTGAGGGCGAGTACAAGGGTGCTTACAACTGGGACTA
>WGFD01000253.1 GCA_015492395.1 Deltaproteobacteria bacterium
GATACGGGGCGGCCGATATCGACCGGTTAAGGGGTGGAGAGACGAGGGAAACCTTGTCCCCTCTTCTCTTTGTCGGCAAGGTTGCAAGGGCCTACCGCATAGCCCGTGAGATTCCGCAGGTGCTGGACAGCCTCTACTGTTACTGTGACTGCAAAAAACATATGGGGCATAAGAGCCTGCTTACCTGCTATGTGGACAGGCATGCCGAAAACTGTGATATCTGCATGGATGAGGCCATAGCGGCGTACGGTATGTATAAGGATGGGAAGGATATTGTCTACATAAGGAACAGGATAGATAGAAGGTTCGCGCGTCTTTAAAAATAGGACATATGAAGAAGAGCGGTATTATATTGTCAATAGTACTGATTATTGTCGCCATCGGTATTGGATATATGGTCGGTAAGAGGGCGGAAATGGGGGAGGGTATTCCTTCACAGCCCATGCGGGAAGGTTCGGTTGGTGATAAGAGGTCCGTCACTTCCGGTCTTCCCGGTACCAACTTCGAGGTTATAGACCGGCTCAAGGAACGCGTGGAAAAGGACCCTAACGATGCGGTTGCCCTGGCATACCTTGGCGATGCATACTTCGGCATGAGGCAGTTCGAAGATGCTGTCAAGTACTATGAAAGGGCGATAAGCGTGGACCCCGAGGACGTGGATACCTATAACGATCTTGGCCTCTCTAACCACTACATCGGGATGTCGGACAAGGGCTTGGAGTACGTTGAGAGGGGTATTGAAGTGAATCCCTACTACCAGCGTATATGGCTTACTAAAGGATTTATACTCGCTGCTACAGGGCGGATTTCTGAAGGCAGGGCAGCATGGGAGAAGGCCGCCGCAATAGATCCGAACAGTGATGTGGGGAAGGCTGCCGCCAGCTTCCTTGCGGAATATGCGGCCGAGGGATTTCATGAAGGACGCTGATGTATCGTTTAATGGGCGATACTTCTGATAATGTATAATGAGCATCAATAAGGCATCTTCCGATATAAAGAGTACGGCAGTCCGGCCACGTTTTATACTCTCCAAGTTATGGACATTCCTCAACTCTCTTAAACTTACCATATTTGTCCTGATAGCGCTTGCCGCCCTTTCCATCCTGGGGACGGTCATACAGCAGAACCAGCCCTTGGGCTTTTATTTCTCGGAATATGGCGAAAGGTGGGCAAACACAATCCTTCTTTTGGGTGCCAATGACCTGTATCATGCTGCCTGGTTTCAGGGCCTGATAATATTGCTTACTGTAAACTTGATAGTGTGTACCATCGAGAGGTTTCCCGCCAAATGGAAGGCGACCCTTGAAATAAAGACCAGCATATCCCCTAGATTTGTTACCAATCTGTCCAATAGTGAGAGTTTCTATATCGAAGATGGCGTCGAAGGTGTTAAGAACAGGGTACTGGACATACTGAAGAAGAAGCGCTACAAGGTGAAGGAGATCTCAAGCGGCGAAGATGTCGCCCTCTATGCCTCAAAAGGCAAGGTGGGACGGTTCGGTTCAGATGTGGTGCATGTCGCGCTCCTGCTGATATTCCTCGGGGCGCTGATAAGCAGCATATGGGGGTACAGGGACTTTACTGTACTTTACGTGGGCGATGCGGTAAAGGTGCCGAAGACCGACTTCCAACTTAAACTCAACAAGTTTTGGGTCGACTACTATGATACAGGGCAGGTAAAGCAGTACAATAGTATCCTCACGGTGATAGACGGCGGTAAGGAGGTTGTGAAGGACAAACATATATGGGTTAATGAACCGCTCCATTATAAAGGGATAACATTCTACCAGAGCAGTTACGGTGTGGCCTGGGACAGGATTGGAGAGGCTGAACTCCTGCTGAAAGAGGGTGACAGGAATGTGGGCAAGCCTTTCAATGTAAAGTGGCAGGAAAAGGTTCTCATACCGGACAGTGGGTATTCGGTAAGGATGGTGGCATTCGTGTCGGACTTCGGCTACGATCCCGATGCCAAGGCCGTATTCTCCAAGTCAGGCGAACACAACAATCCGGCTGTGCAGGTAGAGGTATATGATGGAGAGGCGCTTGTTGCGAGGCCATGGTTGTTCTTGAACTATCCCAACCTCTTTTCTACAATACCAGGTCCGGAGCCGGGTTCGGAATACAACTTGCACTTCACAGCTTACAGGGGGGTGCAGTATTCTGGACTCTCGATAAATAAGGACCCAGGGGCAAATATAGTTTGGATTGGTTCCTCACTCATGTTGGTCGGGTTCTTGATGGCCTTCTTTATCTTTCATAAGAGGTTATGGATCGTAATAAGGGGAGGCGGCAACCCGGTGGAGTTGGCGTTGGGGGGCACTGTAAATAAGAACAGGATCCTCTTCGCCAGGGAATTCAAGGACATAGTTGGACTTCTAAGGGGCAGTTCAACCACCAAGGAGGCAAGATGATTAAGTCCCTTCTGTTTTTCGATATGACATTCTGGTTCTATCTCATTACCGCGTTGCTGTACATACTTTACTGGTTGAGTAAGAAGGAGTGGGCCGGGCGGTCGGCAACGGTAATGCTTCTAGTATCTATTGTCGCCAACTCTATGGCATTGATATTCAGGACCTTGGAGGCCGGTCACGCGCCATTCTCAAATCTATTCGAGTCTATGGTTTTTTTCACCTGGACATTCGGTATAGCATACCTGTATCTGGAAATAAAATATAAGATAAAAACGGCCGGGGCGGCGATAGTTCCGGTTATCTTTATCGCCGTCTTGGCCGCTTCACAACTGACGTTCCGCTTTAAGAACCCGGAGCCTCTTAATCCTGCGCTCCAGAGCATATGGTTCGAGTTCCATGTCTTTTCCGCGTTTATCGGCTACGCTGGATTCGGTTTGGCCTTCGCCCTGGGGATAATATACCTTGTCAAGGCCGGCTTTGAAGACAGAAAGAAGGAAAATCCCCTTATTGACAACCTCCCGAGTTCCAAGATCCTGGATGAACTGAGCTATACGACCGTGGCCTGGGGCTTTGTATTCTTTACACTGGGAGCGCTGATACTGGGTGCGGTCTGGGCCAATAAGGCCTGGGGGGCCTACTGGAGTTGGGACCCCAAGGAGACCTGGTCACTTATAACGTGGTTTGTATATGCCGCCTACCTGCATGCGAGGGTTACCAGGGGGTGGAGGGGAAAGAAGGCCGCATATATAGCGATAGCCGGTTTTCTGTCTACGGTCTTCCTCTATTGGGGTGTAAGCTTTGTCCTGCCCGGTCTCCATTCCTATGGGTAGGATTTTATAGCAATAGAGACCTGATTAAAGTATTCAGCATTTCTTGCCTATATAGATAGAAGGAGACGGAAAGATGAGCGAAGGTAGCGACAAGAAGGGCGGTAATCTGCCGACAGTTATCATAATCCTCGTGGCAGTTGCCGTTGTTTCTTTCATGATATACGGCAAGAAGGGTGAGTTCGAACCGGTTATTGCGGGAAAAGAGGCCCCTGACTTCACACTGCCGGATCTTCAAGGCAAGATGGTTAAACTGAGTGATTTCAGGGGGAAGGTCGTATTTCTCAACTTCTGGGCGACTTGGTGCAAGCCATGTGAAGAGGAGATGCCGTCCATGCAGGCCCTGTACAATAGTCTCAAAGGGAGAGACTTCGAGATGCTGGCCGTCAGTGTGGACTCTAAAGGCGGGGAAGTGGTGCAGGAGTTCGTGGATAAATATCGCATCACTTTTCCGGTACTCCACGACCAGGACGGGAAGGTGAAGGAGACCTACAAGACGACTGGAGTTCCTGAAACGTTCATAATCGACCAGAACGGCGTAGTCGCAGAAAAGGTTTGGGGGCCGAGGGACTGGGCGAGAAAATCTTCTATAAGTAGTATCCTCGATCTGCTCCGGGACGGACCACGGGGCGGCGGCGATGAATATCCGACAAGGAAGACAAAACATCCGTGAGGGCCCTTGCAGTACTCATAGCGCTTCTCTTTCTACCTGTGGCGGTACCGGCCAAAGGTGATCCATGGAAGGCATTGAGCATCGAGAGGATCGATTCCTTAAATGCCCCGGATTTTTCGCTGGAGGATCTGGATGGTAATAGTGTGACACTCAGCGGTTTCGATGGAAAGGTGGTCTTCCTGAACTTCTGGGCGACATGGTGCCCTCCCTGCAAGGAGGAGATGCCGTCGATGGAGGCGCTGTATAACAGA
>WGFD01000254.1 GCA_015492395.1 Deltaproteobacteria bacterium
AAACCTCATCCAGCCTTATGCCTACACGGGAAGGGAGTACGACGTAGAGTCGGGACTTTACTATTACAGGAACAGGTACTACAATCCTGAGATCGGCAGGTTTATCACCAAGGACCCGATAGGCTTTGCCGGTGGTGATGTGAATCTGTATAGGTATGTGGGGAATAATCCGGTGAATTGGAGGGATCCGTGGGGGTTGCAGACAATATTTGGAACATCACCGTGGAGTTGGCCTGCGCAAGACTATGTTGTTGCAGGTGGAACAGTGGTTACTGGGGGTGTGATTGCAGGGGCTGGTGGAGTGACTGCCTTAGCAGGATTTGGAAGTACTGGAGCAACAGGACCCGCAGGTATATTAGTAGGTATTACTGGAGTAGGAGTAGGCATAACCGGAGTTACTATGATTGGGATTGGAATTGATATGTATACTGATCTATTACGCCGTGACTTCGGCCTACCTATTGATTTACTCCCTGGTATAAATTTCTTTCCGCCAAAAGACGACTCTAAACAAAAAAAGAACTCAGACCAGTGCGATTAATAAAATGATTAATAAACCCCGCTATTCAATAAAAAAATATCTTTTGCTACTTGTTTTTTCGGCTACAGTGGGTCTTTTAGTTGGTGTTGTAATAATAAATTATGTACTAGGCCATTTGTTAGGTGCAGGATGCCAAGATATTATAAGAATCACAATCATTGCTTTCCCACTTGTTATTTTTTGTGTGTTATACGGTTTCTACAAAGGCCTTGTTAAGCATTACGGTTTCAAAAGCGATGAAAATCTCTTCTTTGGAGGAAAGTTCTGATTATTGTTTCTTTTCTAGCTTTTCTATAAGCTCATGGATCTCTTTTCACATTTCCTTCCTATACTCCATCTCTTCCAGCAACCTTATCCGTTCGGCCGTATCCGGATGGGTCGACAGGATTGATTCTCCGCTGACTTTAAAACGGCCTTTGTCCAGCCGTTGGAGAATGCTGCGGAGGGGACCGGTGCCCCATCCACGCCTGATACAGAAGAGGCCTGCCATTCTGTCGGCCTCTCTTTCAAACTGCCTCGAATATCCGGACTCTGCAAGCAGGGTAGGCAACGTTGCCGCCGTGGAGGTAATCGAAGAAACATCACCTACCAGGATAGAGACAAGTAAGAACACCCCCGCATTCTGGAGGACGCTTCTCAGGCCGTGACGCTTTTCGACATGGGCCATCTCATGGAGAAGTATAGCGGCCAACTCCAACTCATCTACGGCAAGTTCGATCAATTCATCGGTCAGTACGATCGTCCCGGAAGGGAGCGCAAAGGCGTTTGGTCCGATCAGGCTGCTTCTGCGGAACTCAAGGCGGTAGTTCAGACCAGCCTTCTCTTCTCTCAAGAGCCCTCTGAAGAGTAGCCGAATATCCGCCTTCCTCTTCCGGCCCAGACCGCTCGGCTCAAGATAGTGGTCATCAAGGACATCGAGTGTCTTTTGGCTTATCACCTCCGCCATTTCGGAGGGGACCGCGTAAGCAACCTTGGCGGCAGTATATGGTATACCGTAAGTGATGAACGCCCATACGCAAAAAGCGAGCCCCATAAAGCAAAGCGCCACCGTCTTCCACCTGTTTTCCATGAGGTTAACCAACCGCATGCCGCTATTTGCGCCTAGCTCTTTTTCAAGCACATCGATAGCCCGGAGATCATCCGTTTCACATACCGCACCACCCGGAAGTTTGATAGAACGGGTCGTCTTGCCCAGTGGCGGCGCAACAGCGCACTCATGCAAGGAAAAACACAGAAGCGGAGCTCCTTCCGGTTGCAAATAGAGGAAGGCTCCTTCTGCCCTTACAGTTACCGAATGGGCTTTCGAGGTTATGCCGTCGAAGTATACGGCTTCGAACTCGATCATGATCATAGGCCTATTTCAATATCGAAGAAGTCCGTGGCGGCGTCGCCGTATGCGCTTTCGTCATCATCCGTGGCGGCGGCGAATTCACTTAGATCACCCCTGGTACGCACCTCCAGATTTTCAAGTATATAACGGATTCTCCGGACCTTCGCCCATGGTGTGAAGAGGCCGATAGAGAGGATAATGGCAAGGATATTGGTCAACCGTATCCAGATCAGCTTTCTTGCCCGGATTGTACTCAGGAAACTCACCTTGCCTAGTCTGGACACACCCCAGCAGTAGTTGGTCAGCCGGGCATAGATGTACTGCTGTATACCTGTAAAGATGAGTATCATAGAGATGTAGGCAAGGAAGCCGAAAATAACGAAGAAGACCCCAAGCTTGAAGCCTTCCTGTCCATGAGATGCCGCACTCTTTAGCAGTGGCAAGATAGAAAAAGCGCCGAGCGATACCGTCAACGCCATAATTACCGCAGCCGCAATGATCATAAGAAATGCCTTCAGGTATGTGGCGTAAAAGCGCTTAACCTCTCCTGAAAATATGTTTGAAGTCGTACCGAAGGCAAGATTGCTAAAGAAATACCTTTTCCGGTGGTATGTCCAGTATGGGATTATGAGTCCCAGGGTAAGTGGAATGCACATGGGCAGCAGGAAATAGGTCATGTAACTCCCTTTCATGCTGCCGCGGAAACGGAACCTGATATTCCTGAAGGCGGAATTGTGGGCATAAAAGCGGAGTGACTTCCAAATCAAAAAAGGAATGCTTATCGCAAAGAGCGCAATTATAGCAAGGGTCAATAGAGGGCTGAAGAACTGGGAAGAGTTATAAAGGATAAGACCTCCGCCGACTATAAGGTTGCCTTTGAGTATGGCTACCGGATTTGCCAGGTAATCGAAGGGGTGTCCGGCGAGTTTGGTGTGGGCATAGAAGTAACGCCGAGTCCGCACCTTGGCCCATGCGGCGTAGATTCCGAGTGTTATGACCGTCAAGAAGATATTGACTATCCAGATCCGGAAATATTCGCTCCCGCTACCAGTAAACTCAGCCTTGTAAGATCTCGCCTCCAAACCACCTTCTTTATCGGTGGATTCGCCCTTACCGGATCTGTCAGTCTCTTCCTGCGACCTGTAAACATGGATCTTTGCGCGGCAACGAGGGCACGTCACATGCCCTTTCCTGTTAGGCGGGATCTTCTCATCGGCCAAGCGGCCCACAATTTCTTGGCATTCCTGGCAGTAAATATCCATATTTTCCTTGGGCCTTGTGTGGAGCCCTCCCGCACCACTCCTTAAAACGTCATACCTTTACTTCGTCCATTCGCACCCACTCTTTAAAGCAGATAAAGTGAACTACGCAGACTACTTCTAAACTTAGGGATTTCAGCTTTTTATGTTTGACAATCCCACTCGTATTTGAGAAAATTCCCCGGTTCGGATCGCCCACCCGCAGCAAGCTGCTGCGGGTGGGCGA
>WGFD01000255.1 GCA_015492395.1 Deltaproteobacteria bacterium
GTATCCGACGAAGGGCGTATGAGTTGAGTTTGTGTCCTGATGGGTGAAGGGTAATCTGTCCATCGTGATACGGAGATTACAGCGGTGGTGCGTCTTTAACGGGGTAAGAGGTGTCCGGACCCGGCGTTGCCGGTCTTTTTGACGGCTACTCTCAAGGCAACGCCGCCGCATATCCGAAAAAAACGCCCCCAAACCCCTTCAATCAGAGTACTCCCAATTTCTATAGCGGGATTTGGGGGGACAAGTAGGCTTTGACATCTTCCTGAAAAACTTACTATAATAACAATTTTATTATGAGTATAGAGAAAATAAGAAACTTTTCCATTATCGCTCACATCGATCATGGCAAGTCGACACTCTCCGACAGATTTTTGGAGCTTACAGGCACCGTAAGTAAGCGAGAGAAGGTTGACCAGATGCTCGACAAGATGGATCTGGAGAGAGAGCGCGGTATTACCATAAAGGCACAGACGGCAAGGCTTAAGTATAGGTCACATGACGGTGACGAGTATGTATTGAACCTTATCGATACGCCGGGCCATGTGGATTTCAGCTACGAGGTTTCAAGGAGTCTCTCTGCCTGCGAAGGGGCGATCCTGGTGGTTGATGCCTCCCAGGGTGTTGAGGCTCAGACTGTGGCCCATACGTATACGGCGGTCGATCTCGGCCTGGAGGTGATTCCGGTTTTAAATAAGATAGACCTTCCTCAGGCGGACCCTGAGAGGGTGGAGAATGAGATAGAAGATGTGCTGGGAATAGAGGCGCAGGGGGCCGTCCTGGCGAGCGCGAAGGAAGGCACCGGGGTGGGCGATATACTGGAGGCTATTGTGGAAAAGGTTCCGCCTCCCGCCGGCGACCCGTCAGGACCGTTAAAAGGTCTTATCTTCGATAGCTGGTATGACAGTTACCAGGGAGTGGTTATACTTGTCAGGGTGTTTGACGGTACGATAAGGAAGGGGACGAGGATTAAATTTATGGCTACGGGCAAGTCCTTTGACGTTGTCAGCGTAGGTGTCTTTACTCCGGCGCCACGGCGGGTAGAGGAGCTTTCAGCCGGCGAGGTCGGCTTTGTTATTGCCGGGATAAAGGAGGTAAGAGATACCAAGATAGGCGATACCGTAACCGATGCCGGTAATCCGGCGGATACTCCCTTGCCTGGTTTCAAGTCCGTTAAACCTATGGTCTTCAGCGGGCTCTATCCGGTAGACTCATCACAGTATGGCGGCCTTAAAGACGCTGTTGAAAGGCTGAGGCTGAACGATGCCTCCTTCTCCTATGAGCCGGAGACCTCGCTAGCCCTCGGCTTCGGTTTCAGGTGCGGCTTCCTGGGATTACTGCATATGGAGATAATCCAGGAGAGGCTGGAGAGGGAGTACGGTCTTGATCTTATCGTGACTGCTCCGACGGTTGTCTACAGGGTAACAAAGACTGATGGAGGTGTGGTCAATATAGATACACCGGCAAGTCTTCCGCCCACACAATATATAGAGAAGATAGAGGAGCCTTATATCCTGGCGACGATACACATGCCGTCGAAATTCCTCGGTCCCATCCTTGCACTATGCGAAGGCAGGAGAGGTATTCAGCGTGACATAAAGTACCTGTCGCAGACGAGGGTGGTTCTTACCTATGAGATCCCGTTGAACGAGGTGGTCTTGGACTTTTATGACCGTCTAAAGACACTGAGCAAGGGATATGCCTCCATGGACTACGAATATCTCGACTACAGGGTGTCCGATCTGGTCAAGATGGATATCCTCATCAATGGAGAGCCGGTGGATGCGCTTGCCGTGATAGTTCCAAGGGAAAAGGCCTACTACAGGGGCAGAGAGCTTGCCGAGAAGATGCGGGAGCTTATTGCAAGACAGCTCTTCGAAGTGGTTATACAGGCGGCTATCGGTGGCAGGGTGATTGCCAGGGAGACTGTGAGGGCGCTCAGGAAGAATGTGACGGCGAAGTGCTACGGCGGTGATATCACAAGGAAGAGAAAGCTGATAGAGAAGCAGAAGGAGGGCAAGAAGAGGATGAAGCAGGTTGGAAAGGTCGAAATACCGCAGGATGTGTTTCTGGCCGTTCTAAAGGTGCATGAATAGAAGCGGAGGGGGCTGCATGAAGAGGAAGAAGGCTGTAAAAGAGACCATCGAGGCGGTAGTAGTTGCTCTCATCCTGGCCCTGCTGATAAGGGCATTTGTTATCCAGGCATTCAAGATACCGTCAAGTTCGATGGAGAATACCCTGCTTATCGGCGACCATATACTGGTTTCGAAGCTCTCGTATGGACTGCAGATTCCCAGACCGGGGATGGTCTCCGTCTTTGGCGCAAGGGTACCCTTCTTCACAACCAGGTTGAAACCGATTTGGGGCAAGCCCGAGAGGGGGGATATTATAGTCTTCAGGTTTCCCGGTGACAAGACAAAGGACTATATTAAGAGGGTAATTGGTGTGGAGGGTGATGTCGTCGAGATACGGAACAAGAGGGTCTATGTGAATGGCGAACTCATCCCTGATACCATGGCCATTCACGTGGATCCGCTTGTATACCCCAGGCATATGGAGAAGAGGGATAACTTCGGTCCCTTCAAGGTTCCGAAGGGAAGGGTGTTCGTAATGGGTGACAACAGGGACAGGAGTTTCGACAGCCGTTACTGGGGGACGGTACAATTGGAGGAGATAAAGGGCAGGGCCTTGATCATATACTGGTCATGGAACTCGGAAAACCATTGGCCCAGGTTCGGCAGGATCGCCAAGCCGGTTTATTGATGGCCGGCGGAAGGGCTTTTTCTTGATGGTATATTGCTTTGGTGGTATAAGTGTATATCTGTATATGAAGGATTATTTAACCACATTCGAGAGATATCTTAGGATAGAGAGGAATGCGTCAAGGCATACCATCGAGTCATACCTCCGGGACTTAAGGCAGTTCGAGGCCTTCCTCAGGAGAGAGGGTTCAAATGTCAGAGGTGGGAAAGTAGTCGTCAGTGGTATAGATGACGGTGATATAAAGGCGTTCATGGGCTTCCTTTACGGGAGATGCAAGAAGGTGTCTATCGCCAGGAAGCTCTCGTCGGTAAAGATCTTCTTTAGGTACCTTGTCAGGCGCGGGATTATAAAGAAGAACCCAACCGAACTGCTAGCCTCCCCAAAGCTGGGAACTTTTTTGCCATCAGTCTTGACGGTTGACGAGGCTGCAGCGCTCGTTGAAGTGCGGTACAGGGACGGGGTTCTGGGCGTGAGAGACAAGGCAATACTGGAAGTGCTCTATTCGTCCGGCGTGCGTGTTAACGAACTAACCGGTATGGATATGGCCGATATTGACCTGGAAGCCGGTATCATCAGGGTCCTTGGCAAGGGTAATAAAGAGAGGATCGTACCGGTCGGCCGGAAGGCGAGGGATGCTCTTGTAGAATATATTGGGCGAAGGAAGGAGCTTGTCAAGAGTAACACCTGTGCCCTCTTCCTTACGAAGAGCGGTAAGAGGATATACCCTCGGGAGATACAAAGGATTGTGCGTTTTTATTCCCAGAGGAGCGGTATAGCAAAGAGACCAACCCCACACTCCCTCAGACACTCCTTTGCCACCCACCTTCTGGATGCCGGGGTGGACCTGCGATCTATTCAGGAGATGTTGGGACATGCCAGTCTCTCCAGCACTCAGAGATACACCAAGGTTGGCATAGATGGCCTTATGAAGGTGTATGACGCTACACATCCAAGGGCAAAAAAGATAACCGACGGAGGCGCATGATGTTTAAGGGTACTACGATACTGGCGGTGCGGAGAGAGGGGAAGGTTGCTTTGGCGGGTGACGGGCAGGTCACGCTGGGTAATACGATTATGAAGAAGGGTGCAGTAAAGACTAGACGGATGCGTGGAGGTAAGGTTCTTGCCGGCTTTGCGGGATCAACATCCGATGCGTTGACCCTCTTCGACAAGTTTGAGGCGAAACTCGACGAGTACAGGGGAAACATAATACGGGCGGCCATCGAGCTCGGCAAGGAGTGGAGGACGGACAAGATATTGCGAAGACTGGAGGCCCTCCTTATCGTTGCCGACAAAGAGCATACGTTCGTTATTTCGGGAAGCGGCGACGTAATTGAACCGGAGGATGGTATTGCCGCCATAGGTTCGGGTGGCGCCTACGCGCAGGCGGCCGCTAAGGTTTTAATAAAGCATACGGCCTTGTCTGCGAGGGAAATAGTCGCTGAAGCAATGAACGTTGCGGCCGAGATATGCATTTACACGAATGAAAACATAACGATAGAAGAACTTTAAAGAGTAAAACCATAAACTTGGAGGCAACTTAGTAATGAAGACCCTTACACCGATGGATATAGTATCTGAGCTTGACAGATTTATTATAGGTCAGAAGGATGCCAAGAGGGCGGTGGCCATTGCTCTGCGCAACAGGTGGAGGAGGCAGCAGGTCCCCCCCGAACTGAGGGACGAGATAGCACCAAAGAATATAATCATGATCGGCCCCACGGGCGTAGGCAAGACCGAGGTTTCAAGGAGGCTGGCAAAGCTCGCTCAGGCGCCGTTTGTGAAGGTGGAGGCCAGCAAGTTTACAGAAGTTGGGTATATGGGGAGGGATGTGGAGAGTATCATACGGGACCTTACCGAACTGTCGATAAAGATGGTAAAGGATGAGGAGCGGGTGAAGGTCGGGCGTAAGGCGGAAGATATGGCGGAGGAGAGACTCCTTGATACACTCCTTCCCCCTGCCAGCGCCGGGAGCCAAGTTGCGCAGGATGTTGTGGATATAGACAGGGAGAAGGAAAGGCAGAGATCCACCCGCGAGAAGCTAAGGAGCCTTTTCAGGCAGGGAAAACTGGATGACAGGTATGTTGATGTGGAGGTTGTTGAGCAGAAGATGCCTACAGTGGAGATATTTTCATCGGCCGGGATTGAGGAGATGGATTTCAATATCAAGGAGATGTTCAGCAACATCTTTCCCAAGAAAAAAAAGAAGAGGTCGGTAAAGGTGCCGGAGGCATACAGGATCTTCTCGCAGGAGGAGGCCCAGAGACTTATAGATATGGATAGTGTAGTGAGACAGGCTACGGAGAGGGTGGAGCAGTCGGGTATCGTCTTTATAGATGAGATTGACAAGATTGCCGGCAGGCAGGCAGGACAGGGACCAGATGTCTCTAGGGAAGGTGTCCAGAGGGATCTTTTGCCCATAGTGGAAGGGTCCACGGTGAATACGAAGTACGGGATGGTGAAGACCGACCATATACTCTTCATTGCGTCGGGGGCATTTCATGTGGCCAAACCCTCCGACCTGATCCCGGAGTTCCAGGGGAGGTTCCCCATCAGGGTAGAACTGGACTCCCTTGATAAGGATGACTTCATAAGGATACTTACCGAGCCTCAGAATGCGCTGATAAAGCAGTATGAGGCACTTATCAATACGGAGGGTGTGAGATTGACATTCACCGAGGATGCTATTGCTGAGATCGCAGAGATGGCCGCTGTCGTGAATGACAGGATGGAAAACATAGGGGCAAGGAGGCTCCATACGATAATGGAGAGGGTCCTCGACGATATCTCCTTCAATGCCCCGGAGATGGCGGGGCAGGAGATCGTAATAGATGCCAAGTATGTCAGGGAGAGACTCTCTGATGTAGTGAAGGACGAGGACTTGAGCAGGTACATCCTTTGAGACCGGATGACGAGGCTTAAATAAGCAACTGCGGAGAGGAATTGAGGGTATGGTTTAGGGAGGAACGCGGGACGAGCCATATCCGGTGTAACTTATTTCATGAAGAAGTATATAGAGAAGGTAAAGACACTCCTTGAGTCACTGCCGTATATACGGCAATTTTGTGACAAGACGGTAGTCATCAAGTACGGTGGGAATGCGATGGTGAACAAGGAGCTCAAGAAAAGTTTCGCCATGGATGTGATACTGATGAAATATGTCGGCCTCAATCCGGTCATAGTGCATGGCGGGGGACCACAGATAGGTGAGCTGTTAAACAGGCTTGGAAAGGAGTCGCGGTTCGTGAACGGACTGCGGGTGACGGATAAAGATACCATGGAAGTAGTCGAGATGGTGCTGGTGGGCAAGATCAATAAGGAGATTGTCGGCCTTATCAATCACTACGGTGGCCGGGCGGTAGGTTTGAGCGGGAAGGATGCTTGCCTTATTAAAGGCAGGAAGATCGGGAATAACGGGTCGATGGGGTTTGTAGGAGACGTGGATAGTATAAATCCAGGTGTCATAGAGGTGCTCGAGAAAGACAAGTTTATACCTGTAATAGCCCCTGTCGGGGTCGGCGAAGGAGGGGCTTCGTATAATATAAACGCCGACACCGTTGCCGGTGAGATAGCAGTGGCGCTTAAGGCCGAAAAGCTCATACTCCTTACGAATGTTGAAGGAGTGCTGGACAGAGACGGCAAGCTTGTATCCGCCATGAACGTTGACAATGCCGTCAAGTTGGTAGAGGGTGGAACGGTCACGGGGGGTATGCTTCCGAAGCTCAGGTGTGCACTTAATGCCGTAAAGGGTGGTGTGGCGAAGGCGCATATAATAGACGGCAGAGTGGAGCATGCGGTACTCCTTGAGATATTTACCGATGCCGGGATAGGGACGGAGATCAGTTGCAGGGGGGCTGTGGATGCAATGCACAGTGGAGAATAGGTCCTGGATGATAAATGACGCCTTGCGGTGGGGTGAAGCCTGCCTTAGGGACAGAGGAGTAGGGGAGCACTATATTGAGGCGACTTACCTCCTGTCGGCCATACTTGGATGCAAAAGGAGTGATCTTTTTTTAAAGAGAGATCACGTTCTCTCTTCCCATGAGAAGGAGATCTTTCTCGACGCCATTGAGAGGAGGTCCGGAGGTGAACCTCCACAGTATATAACCGGTTCCCAGGAGTTCCGCGGACTGAACTTTGTTGTGACGAAGGATGTCCTAATACCTCGCCCTGAAACCGAACTTGTGGTGGAAGAGGTGGTGCGAAGGCTGGCTTCATGGGGTGATAACCCCGCAATGATTTTGGATATGTGTACCGGGAGTGGCTGTATAGCGGTATCTGTTGCCAAGGAGGTTTCTTCTGCAAAGGTGTATGCGGTTGACATATCGTCCGGGGCCCTGGATGTTGCCAGAGAAAATGCCGTCTATAACGGGACTGCCGGTAGTATCGAATTCCTGAAAGGAGACCTCTTTTCACCCCTGGACACCATGGGGCTCGATGGCGAGGTGGATCTTGTTGTGTCCAACCCCCCCTACATATCTGAAGATATGATGGAGACACTTCCGCCGGAGGTCGGACTCTTTGAACCGTTCGGCGCCCTATTTGGTGGCAGTGACGGCCTTGAGTTCTACAGGAGGATTGTAGCAGAGGCCCCTGTTTATCTGAAAGAGGGTGGGTATCTGATCATGGAGATAGGCTACTCCCAGGCCGGTCATGTGGTGGATATACTTAAGGCATGTGGCGCCTTTGGAGGAGTGCAGATCCGGAAGGACTATGCGGGCATAGATAGGGTAGTTACAACCTCCAGGCTCTGAGTGAAGATGCACGGCCACATCCACCCTGGTTTGTTACTGGGTTGACCGGCGGATATAATTGTGCGTTCCTTTTGCTTAGAGGTTCCTTGAGGCTTGGTTAATGAGCCGAATTTTCATAGTTGAGGAAAGATTTGACCAACGAAGACGTAGTAAGATTGACAGACCGGTATGTCGCTTCCACGTACGGCCGTTTTCCCATTGCCATTGTAAAGGGCGAAGGGAGTAGGGTGTGGGACGCTAACGGAAAAGAGTACCTGGATTTTGTCTCGGGGCTTGCCGTCTGTAACCTCGGCCACTGCCATCCGGCCGTTGTAAGGGCGATAAAGGAACAGGCTGAGAGGCTCATCCATATCTCGAACCTCTACTATATAGCCCCCCAGGCGGAGCTCGCCGAACTGCTCTGCAAAAACTCCTTTGCGGAAAAGGTATTCTTTTGCAACTCCGGCGCCGAGGCCAACGAGGCTGCAATAAAGCTTGCAAGGAAGTACTTCCATGACTGTGGAGAGGAGCGGTTTCAGGTGATATCTATGGAGAAGTCCTTCCACGGGAGGACCATGGGGGCCATGGCGGCCACCGGCCAAAAGAAGGTGCAGAGGGGCTTTGAGCCGCTCCTCGAGAGATTTGTTTATGTGCCGTTTAACGATATCGATGCCGTTGAGAAGGCCGTAACGGATAAGATCGCCGCGGTGATAGTTGAGCCGATCCAGGGCGAGGGTGGTGTTAATCTTCCCCACGAAGACTACCTGAGGGCACTGAAGAAACTCTGTGAAGATGCTGGGATCCTGCTTATATTCGACGAGGTGCAGGTAGGGATGGGAAGGACCGGTGTGCTATTTGCCCATGAGCACTATGGTGCGGAGCCGGATATCATGACCATCGCCAAAGGACTTGCGGGTGGGGCCGCCATAGGGGCGATGCTTGCGACTGAGAGGGTGGCTTCCGCATTTACGCCCGGTTCCCATGCCTCTACCTTCGGAGGTAATCCTATTGCCACTGCCGCCGGCGTTGCTGCGCTCAGGGCGACTATTGCAGAGGATATGTTGGGTAACTGTAGTAAGGTTGGCAGCTACCTGATCGAGAGGCTGAATGACTTGATCGGGGTGTATCCATTTGTAAGGGAGGTGCGTGGTAAGGGTCTTATCGTTGCGCTTGAACTTACTATCCCCGGTGCGGATATTGTCAATAGGTGTCTGGGAAATGGTCTGCTTATAAACTGCACTGCCGAGAGGGTGCTGAGGTTTCTTCCACCGCTTAATGTTACCGAGGCGGAGGTCGATGAGGGGCTTGGGATCCTGAAAACGGTCATGGATGGACTCTCGTGATGGTATATCTAGGCTACAAAGGGACGGATGTTGCCAAAAAAAGTTCGAGTGACAGGATGTGACGTGGGACAAATGAACCTTCTAGCTGTATCCGATCTAAATACAGATGATGTGAAACACCTCCTTGACAGGGCCATTTCATTAAAGAAAAGGCACAAAAGGGGTATTCCGTACCAGCCGCTTAAAGGCAAGGTCCTTGGTCTCATCTTTGAAAAACCATCCACGAGGACACGTGTCTCCTTCGAGGTTGCCATGTACCATCTGGGGGGGGATGTCATCTTTATGAGTTCAAGGGACTCACAGATAGGGAGGGGTGAGCCTGTGAAAGACACGGCAAGGGTGATGTCGCGCTACGTAGACGTGGTTGCGATCAGGTCTTTCGACCATGGGACGGTAGAGGAGTACGCCAGCCACTCATCCGTCCCGGTTATCAACGGCCTCACGAACCTTCACCATCCATGCCAGGTCCTTGCCGATATCCTGACCATCCTGGAGAAGAAGGGTGGATATAAGGACATAAAGGTGGGGTGGATAGGAGACGGAAACAATATGGCCAATTCCTGGATAGAGATGGCCGCGATAGCCGGATTCCAATTGAAGCTGGCATGTCCGGAGGGGTATGACCCCGAGTTGGCCATACTCGACGGTGCAAGGGCCTCGGGTGCATCTGTAGAGGTTGTGAGGGATATTAAAGACGCCGCCAGGGATGCGGATGTATTGAGTACGGACGTTTGGGCGAGTATGGGACAGGAAGAAGAGAGGGAGAAGAGGCTCGATGCGTTCAAAGGTTACTCCATAGATGCCAACCTCCTGAAGCTTGCAAAGGAGGATGCTGTAGTCATGCACTGCCTTCCGGCGCACAGAGGGGAGGAGATCACCGAAGATGTGCTGGAGGGGCGAAGTTCGGTTGTCTGGGACCAGGCTGAAAACAGGCTGCATATCCAAAAGGCGATATTGGAGTGGCTTGTTGTTGATAATGGCTAGTACGCTACGGATGCCTCGTGAAATGTTGAACATGCATCGCAAGGCATTTCCCGCAGATCGTTACATGGAACTTCAATAGAAGAGGCGATACCGCGGATTGACGAAGAGATCACACAAGATGCCCCTTGCCGGTTCGGGGCTTTTGGGAGGTAAATGTATGAAAAATGGAGCTAGAAAGGTCGTCCTTGCGTACTCGGGAGGGCTCGATACATCGATCATAATCAAGTGGCTCATAGAGGAGTATGGCTGCGATGTGATCGCATATGTCGCGGATATAGGCCAGGGTGGCGAGGTGAACCCGCTCAGAAAGAAGGCCCTGAAAAGCGGTGCTAAAGAGGTATACATTAAAGACTTGAAGGAGGAGTTCGTCAGGGACTTTGTCTTTCCCATGCTTAGGGCGGGTGCCGTATATGAGGGGCAGTATCTTCTCGGGACATCTATTGCGCGGCCTATCATCGCCAAGGTACAGATGGAGGTCGCAAAGGCTACGAATGCCGGCGCCGTGGCACATGGTGCGACGGGTAAGGGGAACGACCAGGTCAGGTTCGAGTTGACATATTACTCTATCGATCCTCATATCAAGGTGATCGCACCGTGGCGTGAATGGAGTATGAAGAGCAGAAGGGACCTTATAGACTATGCCAGGCGGCACGACATACCGGTGACGGCAACCAGGAAGAAACCTTACAGCATAGACCGTAATCTCTTCCATATAAGCTTTGAGGGCGGGATCCTTGAAGATGTGTGGAAAGAACCGCGGGAAGATATGTTCGTGCTTACCGTATCCCCTGAAAAAGCGCCTGACAAGCCGACCTACATCGAGATAGATTTTGTTGGCGGTGATCCGGTGGCTGTAAACGGCAAGAGATATGGTCCGGCGCAACTCCTGCACAGGCTTAACCAGATAGGGGGAAAGAACGGCATAGGGAGGGTGGATTGCGTCGAGAGCCGCTATGTAGGAATGAAGTCTAGAGGTGTGTATGAGACCCCCGGGGGTACGATCCTCCATGTGGCCAGGAGAGCGGTGGAGTCCATAACGATGGATCGTGACCTGATGCATTTAAGAGACGGACTGGTAAGCAGATATTCAGAGCTCGTCTATTACGGTTACTGGTTTTCTCCGGAGAGGGAGGCCGTACAGTCGCTGGTTGACAGGGCCGCCAGTGTGGTCACCGGTAGGGTAAGGTTGAAACTATACAAGGGGAGTGTGATGGTGACTGGCAGAAGGGCGGAGAGATCCCTCTACCGTCCGGATTTTGCCACCTTCGAAGAGGATACCGTCTACAACCAAAAGGATGCCGAGGGATTCATAAAGCTCAACGCCTTGAGACTGAAGTTGCAAAGGATGATGAGTAAA
>WGFD01000256.1 GCA_015492395.1 Deltaproteobacteria bacterium
CCTATATATCGTTCTTATCTCTTTTCCGGAAATCCTTTCCAACACCCGGCCAGCCCTCAATTTGGAGAGGAGAGATTCTTGGTAATACTGGGGGAGATCAATGGGTTGTGCGGAAAAGACACCTTATACACACTACACGAACTATCCCGCAGACCGACACCCGATATTACGGGAAAGCCCCTTTCCGGATGAGGGTTGATTATCGAATATTCTACAGTAGATGTCAATCCGAAAAAAGAGGCACCATACCATACAGAATGCACGGTGACCGGATTACCGGTAGCGCACCATGGAAGGTTTAATACAAAAAAGGGAGTGTCCGGTCCCCAATCCCTTAGTTCCAGTGGTGCCCAGGGACGGAATCGAACCGCCGACACGAGGATTTTCAGTCCTCTGCTCTACCGACTGAGCTACCTGGGCGTACCGGATAGGTTAATTTATAATGTGCTTCATGTCAAGATCTTTGGATCTCCGACCAGGAAACCCACCTTCTACCTAAAGGGTGGTTCATCGGCACCCTGACCGGGACTCGGCCATCTCTGAGGCCATCTCTATGGCTGCGATCATGCTATTGGGGTCGGCTACGCCCTTCCAGGCCATGTCATAGGCGGTACCATGATCCACCGAAGTCCTTATTATTGGAAGGCCAAGCGTCACGTTAACTCCATCCTTGAAGTGCAAAAGTTTCAACGGAATGAGCCCCTGGTCGTGGTACATACATACAACACAGTCGAATTCACCCTTCTCAACGGCCCTAAAGAATACCGTATCAGGAGGCAGCGGATCCGATACATCCATACCCTCACGCCTTGCCTTCCTTATCGCAGGGTAGATCACCTTCTTCTCCTCGTCTCCGAAGAGGCCGCTCTCACCGGCATGGGGATTCAATGCAGCAACGGCGATCCTGGGTTGCAATATCCCGAAGTACCTTTTGAAGGCGAAGTCCGCAATCCTTATGGTCTCTAACACACCCGTCGTAGTAACCAGATCCGGCACCTTCCTTATTGGTTCATGTATGGTCACAAGTATCACCTTGAGCCTCTTTCCAGCCAGCATCATGGCGTACTTCTCCGTACCGAAGATGTCGGCCAAAAACTCCGTATGCCCTGGGAAGTCGCAACCTGCCTTCCTTATTGCCGCCTTGTTTATTGGTCCGGTAACCATGGCATCGACTTCACCCCTTCCGGCCATATATGCCGCCTCACGGATATAGGACACCATAGCCCTGCCACAGGCCCTGGTCGGTTTACCCGGCTTCAATCCCAACATGTCAAGGCTGGAGAGGCTGATAATGGGAAAGTCCATTTCAGCCCCTTTATGACCTATCCTGCCGGCCACATGGGCCAACACCCCTTCATCGCCGAGTACCACCGGGCGGCAAAGCCTCCTTATCTTAGTGCGTCTCATGGCCGCGATGATTATCTCGGGCCCGACACCAGTCGGGTCCCCCATGGTTATGACAACGACCGGTTTACCCCCACCCATATCGTCAGAGCCTTATGTCTACAAGCGACCGGCTCTTCATATCCTCCAGCCAGACCTTGTATCTGTCATCCACTATCCTCTTGAAGAGTATCTTCCGTATTTCGTCTTTAACTTCTGCCAGAGTTTTGGTCCTTCTATCCCTCCTATCCTCGAGCTTGATGATGTAAAAGCCGGACCCGGTATCGATGATGCCGCTGAATTCGCCGATCTCAAGTGCCTTTGCAGCCTCTTCTATCGACCTATCCATCTCGCCCTCCCTTAGGAATCCCAGGTCACCACCCACCTTTGCATTGGGCGCCTCCGAATACCTCATGGCTACCTCCGCAAAGGGCTCTCCTGACTTCAGCACCTCGAGTATCCCTTCCATCCTCTGCCTCGCCGACCCACTGCCATTGTCTCTGACCAGGATAGCACGTAACTTAAACTCATAAGGCCTGTAAAAACTCCTTCTATTCTGCCTATAGTAGTCCTCTATATCCTCAACCGGGATCTTGACCTTTCTGCGGAATTCACGTTCGATAAACTTTACCTTCCTTATCTGAGTCTTAATCTGCTCCTTGTACCCCCTGTAAGTAAGGCCTATCTTGGTAAGGGCCACTATAAGTTCATCCTTATTCAGGTTGTTTTGCCTTCTCACGTCCTCTATTGCATTCTCTATCTCCTTCTCACTGACATCAATCCCGGCCTTAGAGGCGGCCTGCTCCATGAGTCTGTTCTCCACAAGCCGGTCAAGTATCTCCGTCCGCACCTCCTCAACGGATCCCTGCACTTTTGACTCGCTTACTGCCACTGAGACGGCGGCATTCAGCTCGGACAGTGTAATGACACTGCCATTAACAACGGCTACAATCCTGTCGACGACCTCCGCCTCCGTATCTAAGGCCGGACATAAAAAGATCACAGTGCAGACCAATGCAATTACATATTTAGTTATTCTTATCACAACAAATCCTCTTTCACCTCGATATTGGCGTTGCCCTTCAGCCCTTTTACGAGGGACTGAAATTCCGCTTCCTCCTTTCCCCTTTGAAGCACCACTCTGATCTTCTCCTTTAGCTCCTTGAGCCTTTTTCTTTTTCCCTTCTTCTTCTCCTCCACCAGGAATATGTGGTATCCATAGGCGGTCTTGACTACACCACTTATCCCACCTGCGGGTAGTGAGAAGACAACATCCTCGAACTCCTTCGGCATGCTCCCTTTGCCGAAAAAACCCAGATCCCCTCCTCTTTCCGCCTCGGGACTGATAGACACCTCCCTGGCCACTGCCGCAAAGTCTTCCTCTTTAAGCCTCTCTCTCGCCTCTTTTGCCTCTTCCTCCGTTCCCACAGTAATTATCCTGGCCCTAACCCGTGGAGGAATCTTGTACTCATCCCGATGCTCCCTGTAGTAGTCGCGTATCTCCTGTTCAGTAATCTCTATCCCCTCAGATAAAGTCTCTATAACCTTCTTTATCAGGATTCTCTTCCTGATATCGTCGTGCCACTTCTGCATGGTTCCGTATGCCTCCATGACCTCCACCTCGAAGTTTTTCCCTATATACTCATCCTTGAAGGCTGCAACCTCGGCCATCACCTCTTCCATACTCACATTCAGTCCCATCCTGCCTGCTTCCTGAAGTATCAGTTCCTCTTCTATGATCTGGTTGAGAAGATCGAGCCTGAGATTCTTCAGTTCCACATCCTCTACATCTCCCATTCCTCCAGGTATAAGACGGTTCAAAAGGCCATCGACATCCTCCAGGGTGATCTCCCTCCCGTCTACCATCGCAACTATTGGACTTCCCCTGTCCCCACTACAACCGATAGCGGCAAAAAGTATGGCAAGTAAGACCAGGCTTACGGCAGTGCGGTATACACGGGACACCCTCATGCCCAAGGTATAGTCGGTATCTTTATATGCCACAAAGTCAGTGTGCAAGTTGCCGTCTACCCTCCATAAGCCCCTGCAATACCGATATGGAAAAGAGGAGAGGGTTCTCGTAAGCATCCATTCCTACTATCAGTCTGGAGTCAGGGGTCAATGAGTATCTCCCTTGTGACCCCTTGACGAGGGCCAGCAGGTGATCAACGTCCACCTTTACATTCCTTCCAAATCTTATATAAATCCTGTTAGCCCTTTGAACCAGTTCGACCGCCCCCAACCGCTTCAACGATGTTTTGACAGCAACGATCCCGAGGAGGTTTTCTACAGATTCCGTAGGACGGCCGAAGCGGTCCAGCAGTTCCTCCTTAAAGGATTCCAGCTCCTCATAAGACGAAACCGACGCCGCTCTCTTGTAGGTAGTAAGCCTCTGCCCCTGGTCGGGTATGTACTCCTCGGGGATATAGGCATTGACCTTAATATTGACCTCGGGCTCGACCTCCTCCTTAATCTCCTGTCCCTGCATCTCTTTCACGGTCTCTTCCAGCAGCCTCGTGTATAAATCAAATCCTACCTCCGCTATCCGGCCGGATTGGGCGTGTCCGACCAGCTCACCCGCACCCCTTATCTCCATATCATAGGTGGCTATCCTGAAGCCAGCGCCAAGTTCACTCAGCTCCTGTAGAACCTCCAGCCTCTTCCTGGCGTCAGCCGACAATACCGCATCGGGAGGTACAAGCAGATAGGCATATGCCCTGTGCCTGCTCCTGCCGACCCTGCCACGAAGCTGGTATATGTCCGCCAGACCGAACTGGTCAGCACGGTTAATTATAATCGTATTGGCTGAGGGGATATCCAAACCCGACTCTATTATGGATGTCGACAGCAATAGGTCGATCTCTTTCCTTATGAAAGCGCGCATGATGCGCTCCAGGTCCCTTGCCTGCATCTGTCCATGCGCCATCGCGATACTTGCCTCGGGCACGATGGCCTTAAGCCTCTCTGCCATCTCTTTCATATCCTGTATCCTGTTATGAACAAAGAAGACCTGTCCGCCCCTTGAAAGCTCCCTTAGTACCGCATCCCTCACCAGGTCTTCTTTAAACCTCGACACCACCGTCTTTATGGATAGCCTGTCCTGGGGCGGGGTACTTATGATGCTCATGTCCCTTATACCGGCGATGGACATGTGGAGCGTCCTTGGAATAGGTGTCGCCGTCAAGGTTAGTACATCAACGTTCTTACGCAACTGCCTTAACCTCTCCTTGTGTTTTACACCGAAACGATGCTCTTCGTCTATTATAACCAGGCCAAGATCCCTGAAATATATGTCCTTCTGCAATAGCCTGTGTGTACCTATGATTATATCTATCTCACCCCTCTCCAGATTACTCGCAATCTCCCTCTGCTCCCTTGCGCCTCTGAACCTGCTTAACGACCCTATATTGACGGGATACGCCTCGAATCTCTTCTTGAAGGTATTGTAGTGCTGCTGGGCCAAAACGGTGGTCGGGACAAGGACGGCAACTTGCTTCCCGTCCAGGACGGCCTTGAATGCGGCCCTCATCGCCACCTCCGTCTTCCCGTAACCTACGTCTCCGCATATGAGCCTGTCCATCACGGTGGGTTGCTGCATATCGTGCAACACATCCTGAATCGCACCGAGCTGATCGGGCGTTTCATCATACTCAAATGCGGCCTCGAACTCCGAAAAGATTCTGCCGGGTTTGGAAAAGGCATTTCCCTTTACCACCTTTCTTGCCGCATACAGCTCGAGCAGTTCCCTGGCCACAGCTTCGACCGCATGTTTGACTTTTCTCTTCGTCCTGACCCAGCCGGTTCCACCCAGTTTGTCGAGCGGCGGAACCCTACCGTCCACACCGCGATACTTGTTTACGAGGTTCAGACGATACACGGGAAGGTACAACTTGTCGCCGCCTTCATACTCGAGTATCAAAAAATCGTTTTCTATCTCCTCGATCTTTAATCTTGTAAGCCCCCTGTATTTCCCTATACCATTGTCCAGGTGGACCACATAGTCCCCCTCTTTCAGGTCATCGAGCTGTGTCAGGAAGGCATCCAGCTTTCTGGACGGTCTTTCTCTTCTCCTGATACGCTCGCCGAACATCTCATCTTCGGTTATTATCGCCAATCGAAGCCATGGAAGACGAAACCCTGAACTGAGAGTGCCGGATACAATGAAAGGTCGTACCGGCAGTGTATGCCTGAGTGGGCCGGTCAGACGGCCAGTCAAGCGGCCGGCACCAGACTCATTGACAAGCGGAGTGCCTGAAATCTCCGATACAGACAGGTCGTAGCCGTCTAGAAGATCCTTCAGCCTGTCCGCATGAGTACTTGAAGTAGCGGTAAGGAATACCCTCCAGCCCATATCACCCCACCCCTTTATACGGTCGACAAGCGGCAAGAGGATATTTTCGTGTTTGCGCCTCTTGATATCCTGACTGACATCCAGGTTCGACTCACTTCCCACCTCTATCCTTGTAACCCGGTGACCATTCAGGCTATCGGCCAATAAACCGAAGTATACCCCTCCTCTCCCGGAAAAGACACTCTCCAGTTCGCCCTGAGATATATACATATCACCTGGCCTTACAAAGAAATCATGCCTTGACAGCAACCTCCCTGCCATCTCCACTATCTCTCCGCTGAACCTTCCGATCTCTTCCTTGATAAGGCACTCCTGATCGTAGATATAAATCGTATCCTCCGGCAAATAGTCGTAAAGGGTCTCCAGATGATCGTAGAATAGCGGCAGGAGCGACTCCATCCCCGGACAGACACGCCCCTCCCGTATCTTGTCCGCTATTATCTCCCTGGCTCCACGATGGATATTCAGTTCATCCGCCCGCTCCTTCAAGCGCCTGAGTGCAAACTCCCTCCTCTCTTCGCTCAATATAATCTCACTGGCAGGGATTATAGTCACCTCTTTAAGCGACTCGGCCGATCTCTGCGTCGAAGGATCAAAGTAATTGATTCTCTCTATCTCATCAC
>WGFD01000257.1 GCA_015492395.1 Deltaproteobacteria bacterium
AAATGCATCTTTTGAAGAATTAGACATCAATAAGTTAAAGACATTCTTTTCTAAATATCATGGAATAAAACTTGACAACCTTACTGACAATGAAGTCAGAAACATCTTAATCAATGCAGATATCATGAAGACAACAGAGTACGGGGATGTCTTATCAGTTGGGGGATTATTGCTATTCGGCAAGCAACCTCAAAAGTTTTTACCAAACAGTGGAGTTACTTTTGCCTATTTTCATGGAGACACTTTATCCGATGATCTGTTAGACAGAAAAGTTATTGAAGGAACATTGCCGGAATTAATAGATGAGACAGTAAAGATAATTCAAAGAAATCTTAAAGTAGCTTCCAGGGTCAAGGGATTAAAAAGAATTGAAAAAGGATTGCCTAAAGAAGTTTTTAGAGAAGCTGTTACAAATGCGGTTGCTCATCGGAATTACAGCATTGGAGCAGATATAAGAGTCTATATGTTCACAGATCGTATAGAAATAAGAAACCCCGGGGCGTTGCCAAATACGGTGACAATTGAAAAAATAAAAATAGGAAGTTATTCGTATCCCCGGAATCCGCTAATAGCGCAACATTTAAGGGATTGGAGATATATTGATAAGCTTGGTAGAGGAGTTCATATGATTTTAAGGAAAATAGCAGAGCTTGGATTGCCAGAACCTGAACTAAAAGAAGAAGGAGAAGAGTTTATATTAACTTTGTTTACAGAATGATACGTGAACACAGGAAGATCAGTAATTTAATTACTTTTTTTGACTAATGAACACAGGTGACTGGTGTTGGAGCAATGACCATAATCAACTGTGCCAGATCATCGAAGCCCGGTCTCTCTGGGGAGAGGCGACCTGCCGGGTCTGGCTGCCGGGTCAGGATGCTGTCGTTCGCATTCGAGCCGATCTGATTAAGCCCTTAAGCGAGGCAACTTTCGGCACAAGTGATTCCATTGCCTATATCGCCGCTGCGGCCCGAGTAGCTGATGCCCTGACTCAGGACGTGCTTCTGGCTCCTATCGAGTCATCCGTCATTCCCTTGCCTCACCAGATAAAGGCACTGTCCATAGCGCTTTCCAATGACCGTGTGCGTTATCTCCTGGCAGATGAGGTTGGACTCGGCAAGACCATTGAGGCCGGACTGATTATGCGGGAGCTCAAGCTCCGGGGATTGGTAAACAGAACGCTGGTAATAGCCCCTAAAGGCCTGGTCACACAGTGGGTGGCCGAGATGCTCACTCATTTCGGAGAGGAATTCAGGCTCCTTATCCCAAGCGATATCTCGGCTTACCGCAGAATCTCAAGAGAAGAAAATATATGGCGAAGCCGTAGCCAGATTGTCTGTCCGATGGATTCGGTAAAACCTCTTGATAACCGCCGTGGATGGTCACGGGATCAGGTGGCTGACTATAACCGTGAGCGATTCGAAGACCTGATTGCGGCCGGATGGGACCTTGTAATTGTGGATGAGGCGCATCGTCTGGGAGGGAGCACCGACCAGGTGGCCCGCTACAAGCTGGGACAGGCATTGGCCGAAGCCGCTCCATATCTTCTGTTGCTTTCCGCAACTCCTCATCAGGGCAAGACCGATGCCTTCCATCGCCTGGTCTCCTTAATTGATACCGAAGCATTCCCTGACATTGAAAGCGTGACGAGGGAACGAGTGCAGTCTTACGTTATCAGGAGCGAAAAACGCCGGGCCATAACAGCAGAGGGCAAGCCGCTGTTCAAGCCGAGACAAACACAACTTTACCCTGTTTCATGGAAAGAGCGCCATAAGGAGCAAAAAGTTCTTTACGATGCAGTAACCGAATACGTCCGTGACGGCTACAACTTGGCAATGCGCGAAAAGAAGGGCTACATCGGCTTCCTGATGATACTGATGCAGCGTCTTATAGCTTCAAGCACTCAGGCCATACGCACCACCCTTGAAAGGCGTCTTGAGGCACTTGCACTGCCTGAGGAACAACTTACGCTTTTCCCTATGTCTGAAGAAGATTGGGGCGACCTTGACGGACAGGAACAGGTAGAGACCCTACTCAGGACGCACCTCAAGGCCATGAAAAACGAGCGTGCCGAGGTAAAGCTCCTTCTGGAGGCGGCCAAACGGTGCGAGGATGCGGGCCCTGATGCCAAGGCAGAGGCCCTTCTCGACTGGGTATATCGACTGCAACAGGAAGAAGGCGACCCCAACCTCAAGATTCTAATCTTTACGGAGTTTGTCCCAACGCAGGCAATGCTTCAGAAGTTCTTGACCGACCGCGGCTTTACGGTCGTATGCCTGAACGGCTCGATGGATATGGATGAGCGGTTAAAAGCCCAGGAGACCTTTGCCAGTGATGCCAGGATATTGATCTCAACAGATGCAGGCGGAGAGGGTTTGAATCTTCAGTTCTGTCACGTGGTTATCAATTACGACATTCCCTGGAACCCCATGCGTCTTGAGCAACGCATAGGGAGGGTGGATAGAATAGGCCAGGATCGTTCGGTTCGGGCGGTCAACCTGGTTTTTCAGGATACGGTAGAGCATCGGGTAAGGCAGGTACTGGAGGAGAAACTTGCTGTTATTTTGCGTGAATTCGGCATAGATAAGACCGGTGATGTTCTCGACTCTGCACAGGCCGGTAAAATCTTCGATGGCCTATATGTTGAAGCCATACTTCATCCAGAGGCCATCAACGCCACGGTAGATAAGATTGTTGATCGGATACATGAGGAAGCCAGAGAGGCGAAAGAAAATGTATCAGTTCTTCAGTCCTCAGAAGACCTTGACCCGAGTGAAGCCCAAAGATTGATGTCCCATCCGCTTCCGCATTGGGTGGAACGCATGACAACCAGTTATCTCAGGGCCCATGGCGGCAAGGCAGAGAAGCATGAACAGACATGGGAACTCTCATGGCCAAATGGAGACAATATTTCAAGCGTGGTCTTTACAGGAAAAGACGCGGAGAAAATACCGACCGCACGACATTTAACATTGGAAGACCCAAGGATTCGTGGGTTGGTTATGCGTCTTCCTCGCTTTGCGCCTGGACAGCCTATACCATTTATTAATCTTCCTGGACTTGCTTCGGAGGTGAAAGGGTTCTGGTCATTATGGCGAATCAACATCCATACAGACGACTGGAATAGGCGATGCATTATGCCATTGTTTCTTCAAGATGACGGTCGCAGCCTGTTGCCCACGGTGCGGCATGTATGGGAACAACTGCTTTCAATCACCCCGGATATCAGGGAATATCTTAGCGGAGAAGATGCCGGTCTTGCTTATTCAAAGGCGGCTGATGCGGCGGAATCCCACGGAAAACATCTCTATGATGAACTTTTGCAAATGCACAGGGACAGGCTTGCTCGGGAACGAGAAAAAGGAGAGTATGCCTTTGCCGCGCGTAAACGCGCTATAGAACGTATAGGGTTGCCTGCTGTTCGAAGTCACAGACTTGCTCAGCTTGGACAGGAAGAACGCGTTTGGAAAGAGAACATCGAGAAAAAAGCGAAGGTAAGTCCGGAGATGTTTCCATTGCTCTTGGTACGGCTTGATGGGAGTGTCGCAAATGGCTAATTGGCGAGAGCAGATTCTTAAAGAGTTTACATCACAAGTGGCCCGGCTGACATTGGTGGCCGACCCGGACGGTCTTCTTCTGGAGGAGGGCGTCCTTCAGGGAATACGTGAAAGAGGCTTTGAATTAATCCCCTTTGAGGACCATGTTGCCTTCAGGTTTGCCTATGAGTCTAAATTTCGCTCACGTTGGGATCGTGGCGAGCATACAGACCTTGTTGTCGTTTTAAGGTCGGAATCAAGCAATCTCAATAATCTGCCTTACGACCTCCTTGAAGCCGGACGCAAGCTATCTTTTTCTATCGGTGAATTGTTTCCGAATCTGAGTTATCCCGTAGTTGCCGCTATGGACAGGAACGATTTCGATGCGCTCTATCGAGCCCAGGTTCAGCATAACCCCGGCACCTTAGGCGACAATATGACCAAGGAGTTTGTGCTGAGGCACGTTTTTGAAATTGCTCCGGAACTTATAAAACAGCCATCGGATTTACTTCGGGTTTTGCTTCGCCGTCATTATCGGGGCTTGAGCATACCGATGATTCTCGATGAGCGCTTCATAGAGGTTCTTCGTCAAAATGACTTGTTTGAAGATTGGCCTTTAGAGAAGATTGTTCCGGATCGGGATGCTTTCTTTGTTTTTTTGCAAGAGCGGTGGCCTGTATTTCTTAATAGGATAGCTGCACGTGATATGGAGGGCGTGAAGGAAGAAGAAGCCTCCTTTGGTCTTGAGTATAGCGGACCTTCTGACCTTCCCTTTGAGCACGATGATGTCCGGGTATATATAGACAATCTTTTCCTTGAAGGACTATTGGAGGCGATACCTCATAAAAATTCAGAAGCCCTTTCCAAGAAGTGGGTTGCTGTAGGAGTTTGTATTGACCCTGAAAAGGATCGTTTGCGGCGAATGGAGGGGTTGCTTCAGTCCATGAAAGCAACCATTCCCTCAACTGATGCCAGACATAATGAATGGCTGCTCTTTGCATATCGGTGGGCGGAGTTTATGGCACTATCAATAGATGCGGGCTCCGGCGTGACAGCTAAAATCAAAAGGCAAACAGAGGAACTCTGCAGCGATGTTGATACTGCGTTCTTGTCGTGGGTTGGTAAGCGTTACGCAGGACTGCATAATCAACCGGCAGTGCCTCCTGTGATGCTCCACCATGTGCCTCGTGCTCTTGCACGAAATGTGGGACAAAATAAGATCGCTTTTCTCGTGGTAGACGGTTTGGCTCTTGATCAATGGATTGTAATGCGCAAGGTTCTTCATGAACAGCATCCGACTATACGATTTAACGAGAGCGCCATTTTTGCCTGGATGCCGACAATTACATCTGTATCTCGACAGGCTGCCTTTGCCGGGAAAGCTCCGCTTTATTTTCCTTCGAGTATTCAACATACAGGTAAGGAAGAAGCTCATTGGACACAGTTCTGGCTTGATCAAGGTCTAACTCAGCAAGAGGTGGCGTATGCCAAAGGACTCGGTGACGGCGGACTTGATACGGTCAAGGAGATTATTTCTCATCCTAAAGTGCGTGTAATAGGGCTTATTATTGACAAGGTCGATAAGATCATGCACGGTATGGAACTGGGGACTCCCGGAATGCATAACCAAATACGCCAATGGACTGAGCAGGGATTCCTGGCAAATCTCTTCGATCTCTTATTGAAGCATGAATATCAGATTTTTCTTACCTCCGACCACGGGAATATTGAGGCAGAAGGATGCGGCAGTCCCAAGGAAGGGGCTATTGCTGAAATGCGTGGTCAACGTGTTCGAATATATCCTGATGAGCTTTTACGATCACAGGTGAAGGATAGATTTTCTGATTCAATTGAGTGGCCAGCAGTGGGATTACCCGACGATTTCTTGCCGCTTCTGGCACCTAACCGGAAGGCCTTTATTAAAGAAGAAGATAAAATTGTGGGACACGGCGGAATCTCAATTGAGGAGTTAGTGGTTCCCTTTGTTCATATCAAGCAGAGGGACTCATGAATAATCCTTTAAAACAAATAGGTTTTAGTCAGCGTATACATCTCGAATGGTTTGAGCATACGGCATCTTTACTGTTAGCCGGGAAGACAAAAGAGGAAATTTCGACCGAACTGCAGAACCTTCTAATAAATAAGTTGTCCGTTGGCGGGACAGCTGAACGTGGTAACAGAGAAAAGGCAATCTCCATCCTTATGAAGTGCTGGGTCACTGTGCCTAAAGAGCTTTTATTTCTTCGCAATGAAGGGTTGAGCTTGTTGAAGCACTCACTGCGTCATGAGCATATTGCCTTGCATTGGGGCATGGCCATGGCGGCATATCCTTTTTGGGGTGTTGTCGCGGAAACCACAGGAAGGCTTCTCCGTTTGCAGGACGCTGTGGTGGCATCACAAGTTCAACGGCGAATCCGTGAGCTATTTGGTGAAAGAGAAACTGTATCAAGGGCAACGAGACGCATTCTAAGGACATTTGTAGACTGGAGGGTGCTTGAGGAAACTTCAAAGAAGGGAATATATCAGAAGGGAGTTATCAAAAAAATTAGCGACTCGCAGCTCATAGCATGGGTGATTGAAGCAGCTCTTATTTCAAGTGGCAACAAATCAGCTTCGCTCAAAGCCATTACCCATAGTCCATCTCTTTTCCCTTTTGATATGGCTCTATCCAACTCAAAAATGCTTGAAGAATCAGAGATGCTTGAGCTTTTTCGCCATGGCCTTGATGAGGAGATGGTTACACTTAGAAATACGAAAAATACGATAGCTAAAGCTAAGATTTCTTGATAAGGAGATCTTGTGCCTTTCATTTCTGGGACAATAAGGATAGCACCAGGTGTAACCCCGAACCTGAGCAAACCAGACGGGTAGTTTTCCTCAAGTCAAACGCAGGTGCGCCCGCAGATGCCCTGTACCGTGAGGTATTGGGATGGTCTCCTTGGTTAAGCAGATGTTTGCCTTGATCGCTTCAGCATCAGATCATTGACCGAAGCGATAAGGCCAGCCGAAACACACTCTGCCCTTGCGGAAGCGGGAAGAAGTACAAGAAATGCTGCCTTTGACAATCAAGACGGACCGGACCCGCCGCGGGTCATCTCTTGAACAGGATGTCGAGACATTCCCTCGGGGTGGTGATGCGTATGTCCTTGTAGCGCTTGAGCGGCAGGATGTGACGCTTGTCGCCGGTGACGAGAAAATCGGCCTTCGAGTCCACGGCGCATGCAAGGATGCGGTTGTCAGCCTCGTCGTTTCTTATGACCCTCAGGTCAGTCTCCGGCTCTATGACCGTTGCGACCTCTTCGAGCACATCGAGGAGGAGTCTAATACGCTCCTTCCCCCACCCAAACTTTTCCTTGAGGACCACGGATGTCTCTTTCAGGATGAAGGGTGAGAGAAAGAACTCGATTGCACCCTGGTTGGCAAGCAGAAGAAGCTCTTCCGGAGGCCCACCGAAGTGCACCGCCGAGACGAGCACGTTCGTATCCAGCACGAGCCTCGGCATCAATGCGTGTCGCCTGGCCTGCCGCGACGGGCTTCATGGACGAGAGCCGGCACACCTTCTTCCCTGAGGCCCTTTTGCCCGGCCTTCTCCTCTCCGTACATCCGGAGCTCCCTCCACTTCCGTCCCCAGAGATACTGACGCAGGGCCTCGCGGACAAGCTCCGACTTGGTGCGAGATTCTTCCTTCGCCGCCCTTTCGGCCGTTTCGGCCATATCAGGCGGCAAGGATATGTTCCATATCTTTGAAACACGCATGGCGAGCCTCCATATTACTAAGTAATACAGTTATAACGCAACTCGGGCCGGCGGTAAAGAACGCAGCCGCGCCCGCAGATGCCCCGTACCGTGAGGTATTG
>WGFD01000258.1 GCA_015492395.1 Deltaproteobacteria bacterium
CGAGATCAAGTAGCATGTCGGTTCCGAAGACAAAGAATACCACACGCAAAATGGAAAATACCCCGGTCTTTACAACGGCAACCGCGTGAAGAAGGGCGCTGACGGGCGTGGGGGCGACCATGGCCGCGGGAAGCCAGTTGTGGAACGGCATCAAGGCGGCCTTGCCTATCCCGGCTATAAAGAGAATGAATATCAGCGTAAGGAGCATGTCCGGGCCCTTGCCGGCGAGTATTCCTCCGCTCGCGAACTCAAGAGTGCCGGCAGTGGTATAGGTGAGGAAGACCGCCAGCAGCTGAAAGGCCAGAGAGGTGCCCAGAAGATAGACCATGTACATCCTGGCGCCCCTCCTGGCCTCGGGGGTCTCCTTGTGTCCCACCAGAGGGAATGTGCATAACGTAATGGCCTCATAGAACAGGAAAAGCGTGAACAGGTTCGTGGCAAAGGCCGCACCGATCGTAGCAGACATGGTGGCGGCGAAACACATGAAGTACCTCGTCTGAGCATGCTCGTCCAGAGTCCTCATGTAACCTATAGAATAGAATGAAGTGACTATCCACAGGAAGGATGCCATCGACGCAAAGAGCATTCCTAGAGCATCCACCTTGAAGCCGATTTCCAATCCGGGAAGCACCGTTATGAGATGGTACTCTACTGTCTTGCCTTCAAGTATTGCTGGAAGCATTGACAGTACTATCCCGAATTTCACAAATGATGCCAGTATGCTCCATCCCTCCCTCACATCCGGCTTGCGATGCGACAGGGCTATAAGTATTACAGCCACTAATGAGGGAAGTATCGCATAGAACGGCATCGCCGAATGGACCGTATTCATTTACACCACCCCCAACAGCATCTTCGCCGCCGTTGAAGCGACAGAAACCGGCAGAAAGGCCGCGATACCGAATAGGATGCAGAAAAAGGCAAGCAAAAAAGCCGGGATGGTCATAATTGCCGGGGCCTCGTTCATGGACGACACGCAGTGAATAGATTCTTCGCCATCCGTATGGTGGAAATATATCGATTCCACTACCCTCCAGAAATAGACCGCAGTAAGGAGCGAACTTATCAGTACTACGGGCACGAGGTACCACATATGCGCCTCTAACGCGCCGAGTATAAGGTACCACTTGCTCACAAAACCGACCGTGAGCGGGACACCTATCATAGACAGTGCACCTATGGTAAAGGCAGCCATTGTGAATGGCATCTTCTTTCCCATGCCCTTTAGCCCCGCTATGTCCTCTATGCCTGTCCTGTAGACGACGGCGCCTACAACCATGAAGAGGCTGCCTTTCATGAGCGCGTGATTGAATATATGTACTATACTCCCTGTCACAGCTGTATCATTGGCAATGGCCACACCGAATACTATATAGCCTATCTGCCCAATACTGGAATAGGCAAGCATACGCTTTATATTAGTCTGTGAGATGGCAATAACGGATCCGGCTATTATGGCCAGAGACGAAAGCGCGAGCAATATACTCGTCACAGGTATGACTTCCATGTTGAACCTTACGGTGAATACGTTGAACATGATCCTCATGAGCACATATGCCCCCACCTTTGTGGCTGTAGCCGCCACGAAGGCCGATACCACCGACGGCGCCTGGGTGTAAGCGTTGGGGAGCCAGATATGAAACGGAAAGAGCGCGAGCTTCAGGCTCAACCCCACCGTAAAGAACGCAAAGGCCGTTCTCACCAATGTCGTATTGTAGAGTGCCGGGAGTAGCCGGCGCAGGTCCGCCATATTCAGGGTTCCGGTGGCCATATACAGATAACCTACGCCTATCAGTATAAAGGTGCCGGCTATGGTGCCCAGGATAAGGTAGTTAAAGCTCGCGATGAGCGCCTCCCTTCTCTTCCCCATCGCGATAAGGGCATAGACGGCAAGGGATGTTATTTCGACAAATACGTAAAGGTTGAACATGTCCCCGGTTATCGTCATCCCCATGAGGCCGGTCAGAAAGAGGAGGTATGCGGCATAAAAAAACGATGCCTTATCCTCGGCAATCTCAAGTTCGACACTCCTCCTGGCGTATACAGCCACAATAAAGGCCAGGAGGGAGACCACAACCATCACAAAGCCGCTGATATAGTCCACAACGTACTCTATCCCCCACGGAGGCTCCCACCCGCCAAGGCTGTAACTTATGGCTCCGCCATCCAGGACCGAGAATAGAAGTGAGAGGGCCATCATAAAGACCGTAAACGTCGCGACCACGGTCATGTACCATCCTGCAGACCTTATGATTCTACCGATAATTGGTGTCAGTATTGCCGATAGAAGTGGTATTATTACGACGAGAACCGGCAGGTTGTTGACTGAATCCATTCGCTATTTCCCTGTGCGAAGGCGGGCATCTTGCCTCATCGCTCCATGTTGGAATTCATACAATAGAGCCATATGCCGACTTATGACCTTTAAAGGGTGTCTCCCATGTCTCTGCCTTCGTTTATTTCGAGTATCCTGTCCTCTTCCATGGTGCCATACGCCCCGTATATCCTGATAATGAGGGCGAGCGCAACCGCTGTGGTGCTCACACTCACCACTATACCGGTAAGCATCAAGGCATGCGGCAGTGGATTATCGTAGACATGAGCCTCATGCCACTCTATGGGCGCCGTCCCGCCGGTCACCTTGGCCATGGATACGTAAAAGAGGAATACAGCCGCCTGAAATATATTGATCCCTATGACCTTCTTTATGAGGTTCTCTTTGGCGATCATCGCATAAAAGCCTATCATCATCAACACAATATATATCCAGTAATTATACTTGCCGGCAACCAGTTCAATCATCTTCGTGCCTCGCAGCCTCAAAAAATATGGTTATCATCACCGCAGCCACCGTAATCCCTATCACTATTTCAATGCCGTATATGCCAAGATGGCTAGCCAGGTGTTTTGCATGTTCAGAGTGTTCTCCTCCGGAGAAAAATGCAGCGAGTGAGGTGTACTCCAGGTAGGCACCACCGGCCAGGAGACACAGAAGTCCGATAAGCACGTAAAGAAGCACACCGGTTGAGTTCAGGATGTCGCTGGTCTTCTCCGCCACCACCTTTCGACCATCCTTCATACCGAAGGCTATCACATAGAGGATTATACTGGCACCGAAGATAACTCCTCCCTGGAATCCCCCCCCCGGCCCAAGGTCGCCGTGGGCTATCACATACAGCGCGAAGAGCTGTATAAAAGGTATCAATATTCTGGAAACCGCCCTTATTACCGTATGTTCCTTCATCTCCTCTGCTTCCTCAAAAGGAGGACAACGGCTATCCCCGCCGTAAATATCACGGTGGTTTCCCCCAGGGTATCGTAGCCCCTGTAACTCACAAGCACCGCAGTAACGAAGTTCTTCACACCGGTTTCTTCACGGGACTTCTCTATATATCTGCGCGCCACATGTGTATGTGCCGGCGCATCCGGGTCCCCGAAGTCGGGCATGTCCATGGTGCCATATATCAATACCCCCATCGTCACAAGAACCACTATCAACATTGCAATATGTCGGAAGATGAACCTCTTATTAGCTGCGCCGTCGTGCACCCATCCCATATCTCTTTCCTCCCCCCCTTCCTCCCCTCTGCGCGTCCGGGATAGCGCCGCTATCATTAGTACGGTGGTTATTCCCGCCCCAACGGATGCCTCGGTAAACGCGACATCCACCGCGTTGAGCCTTGTCCAGATGACGGCCATTATTAGGCTGCACGCCCCGAGGACCAGGGCGGCGCTCAACAGGTCCCTCATCTGCACGGCGGCAAACGCGCATATAACTATAATTATTAAGAGTATCAGATCCAACGCCATATCTCTATGCAAGCTCCTCTACGATCATCTCCTCGGTTCGCCCTTCCGCCACGGTCTTAATCCGGCCACATATGCCGCCTTTGCCAGGGCATGAGTAGCGGTAGGATTGGCTATAGCCAGAAACAGCATTATTATTACTAGCTTCACGCTCACAAGTGACAATCCTTCGTATACGGCAAGCCCTATGAGCACCGCCGCCTGCCCCATCGTGTCGGTCTTACCTGCAGGATGCACCCTGGTATAAAAGTCAGGAAATCGTATTATTCCAACGGAGGCAACAACTATAAAGAAGCACCCTATTCCTAGAAGCACCAGTGTTATAATCGCCCTTGTCTCCATCAATCCAACCTTCCCATCTCACGGTACTTCAGGAATGCTATCGTGGCGATAAAGTTTATAAGCGCATACACAAGCGCTATATCGAGAAATTGAGGACGTTCATACATAAAGCCTATAAGCGCCAGCAGTACAACAGTTTTAGTGCCGATAGCGTTCACGGCAAGCACCCTGTCGCATATCCTCGGTCCCTTTATTACCCTGTAAATCACCAGCAACACCGCCAGGGCTACCACTATTCCCGCCACATCAAACATCTCTGTTCCCCTCAATCATCTCCACCTTGGCCTGCATCCCGCTCATATTCACACCCCTTACAATTGAGTGCACCTTGAACTTACCATCCCTCTTCGCCTCTACGGTCACCGTTCCAGGGGTAAGCGTTATTGAGTTTGCCAGTATCGCTATGCCTGTTTCCGTTTTAAGATTAGTATCAAACTCGATCATCTCCGGATCTATGGGCATGGAGGGGTGAAGCGTGCGATATACTATATCTATATTAGCAGCTATGATCTCCCATACAAGCCACGGCATGTACTTTATCAGCCTGACAATCCTATTAACGGTGATCTTGAGGTCAATATCCCCGAAGAGGAGCTCATGAGAAAAGTACGCAACGATCAGACTCGCCACGATGCCAGAGGTAAGGAGTATAAACGTGAAGTGACCGGAAAGGAGCAGCCAGAAGCCAAACATTATTACTGCAGTAAGAATAAAACTCATAAAGAAACTCCCACCCTGGTCTCTTTTGCGCTGGCACCGTTCTGGTTTTCTTTACGAGGCCAGGAACGGCATCCATCTTCCGGCAGTCCATGTAATAGAGCGGTTAAAAGCATAGCAAAGCGCTATATACTCGAATTTATGTGCCGCAAATAATCTAAAACATCCTGTAAACGACCTCCGCCTACCCCCTTTTTCTTAAATACAGCCAACGGAAGATCAGAATGACCCTCCGGGATCCGGAGCCTCCACACAATGCACCCTTCCTTTTTTTCGAGAGGATGATAATTTTTTTATGGTAATAAGTCAAGCTTTTTCGGACGTTTTTATCGCAGAATCACCGCAAATCCATGAAAAACACCCTGAAAATATACGGAGACCTCCGGATGCATTCACCGGCCATTCACTTATAAAAATACGGTCTTCTTGACGCTTCAGATACTTTGCTGTTAGTATCTATACCTATGACAGTAATTCCTCACAGTGTAAGGGCATTGATCGTTGGTCCTTTAGAGGCAAACTGCTATCTTCTATGGGACAGTGATACTCATGAAGCCGCATGCATAGACCCGGGTGGCGATGTCCCAAAGATCGTCGAGATAATAGAAGAGGAAGACCTCCACCTGAGGTATATAATCAATACCCATGGTCATTTCGACCATATCGGAGGGAATGGAAAGCTCAAAGATATAACAGGGGCCGGATTATTACTCCATGAAGAGGATCTATCTACGCTGGAAGGCGCATCGGTGCAGGGATGCATGTTCGGCATAGCTGTCGACCCTTCTCCCCTGCCTGAGAGGGTCCTCCATGACGGCGATATCGTGATGGTTGGAAGACTAGCGATCAAGGTATTACATACGCCTGGACACACCAGGGGCAGCATATCCCTCTATCTGCCAGATAAAGAGATCGTCTTTACCGGAGATACGCTATTCGCCGGTGGAATAGGCAGGACTGACCTCCCCGGAGGTTCATACAGCGAGATAATGGATTCCATAAGGAGAAGGCTCCTAGTACTCGATGACAACGTCAGGGTTCTGCCCGGGCACGGAATCGAAACCACCATAGGAACGGAAAGGACAACCAATCAATTTATTCTGGTGAATCTCTATGGTAATTAAGGACAAGAATATAGTCCTTGGGGTGACAGGTGGCATCGCGGTTTACAAGGCATTGGAACTTGCCAGACAGCTTGTAAAAGAAGGGGCCAACATATGGCCCATCATGACAAAGGCGGCAGCGGAGTTCATCACACCGCTTAGCCTCTCAACACTGGCGAGAAACACTGCGTATACCGACCTCTTTACGGATTCATCCTCATTTGTAAGTATTGACCATATCGGACTCGCCTCAAAGGCCGACATATTCGTTATAGCACCGGCTACCGCCAATACTATCGGCAAGATCGCGTCAGGCATAGCCGACAATCTACTTACAACGGCCGTAATGGCGACAAAGGCGCCGGTACTATTCGCCCCTGCCATGAATCCAGATATGTACACAAACCCTATTGTCAATAGGAATATCAAGAGACTGCAGGATATGGGTTATCACTTCGTGGGGCCTGAAAGAGGGGAACTTGCCTGCGGTAAATACGGAGAAGGAAGACTCTCCGCCCCTGAGGCCATTATAGACACCGTAAAGTACTGCCTGTCCACCAAGGATCTTTCCGGTGAAAAGATCCTCGTAACCGCCGGTCCGACCAGGGAGGCTATAGATCCTATAAGGTTCATTTCTAATCCCTCGTCCGGGAGGATGGGCTACGCCCTTGCCGCCGTGGCAAGGAGGCGCGGTGCCGAAGTCGTTCTGGTCAGCGGACCTTCCCATCTTATCCCCCCGGCTGATATAACATTTATACGGATCAAGACCGCAGAAGACATGTCCGATGCGGCACTCAACCACTACCCGCAATCCTCCATAGTCATAATGGCGGCGGCGGTATCCGACTACAAGCCTAAGACCAGTCATAAGAGAAAGGTGAAGAAAGAGGAGACCTCTCCCGTGTTAGAGCTCGAGAGGACGAAAGATATACTGAAAGAGATGGGGCAAAAGAAGAGTGAGCAATTTCTTGTGGGTTTTGCACTGGAAACGGAGGATTTGATAGAGAATGCCCG
>WGFD01000259.1 GCA_015492395.1 Deltaproteobacteria bacterium
GTCTCGGTGGGCTCTATCATCATCGCTCCCTGTACTACTAGCGGGAAGTATATTGTGGGGGGATGGAAGCCGTAGTCTATGAGCCTCTTGGCAATATCTAGCGTGCTTACGCCATGTTCCGCCTGGTATCTGTCCGTTAATACGCACTCGTGCATACACGGTCCGTCATAGGGCAGATGATAGTGGCCCTTCAGTCTTTCCATCAGGTAGTTGGCGTTCAGTACGGCTGCGCCACTCGCTTCCCTCAGCCCTTCCCTGCCCATTGCCCTTACGTAACTGTAGGCGCGAACGACTATGCCGAAGTTTGCATGAAAGGCCTTGACCCGCCCTATCGAGTAGGGGCAGTCATCATCGAGGAAATAGCGCCTGCCATCCTTCTTTACCCTTGGTTTCGGAAGATACTTGGAGAGTTCATTTTTTACACCTACAGGCCCGCTTCCCGGTCCGCCGCCGCCATGAGGTGTCGAGAATGTCTTGTGTAGATTGAACTGAACTATATCGACCCCCATATCGCTCAGCCTGGTGGTGCCCATGAGGGCGTTCAAGTTCGCGCCGTCACAGTAGACGAGGCCGCCACCGTCATGGACCATGTCTGCGACTTCTCTTGTATGTTTCTCAAAGAGTCCCAGAGTATTCGGGTTGGTAAGCATCAGTGCCGCTGTATCGCTGTCCATGAGGGAGTCGATGGCCTCTGGGGAGATATTGCCCGAGGCGTCGGTCCTTACCGGCACGACTGTGAATCCGGCAAGGCGACAGCTTGCGGGGTTGGTGCCATGGGCGGTATCGGGGATAATGACTTTTTTGCGGTCTTCACCCCTGTTCCTGAAGTATGCGGCTGCCATAAGCATGCCGACCAGCTCGCCATGGGCCCCTGCCGCCGGTTGGAGTGTTACCGCGTCCATACCGCTTATGGTGGCGAGCATTTCTTCCATCTCGAATATGATCTGCAATGCCCCCTGGGTCAGTTCATCCGGCTGATATGGGTGCAGTTTTGAAAAACCATCTAGGGATGCAATGTCCTCATTTATCTTTGGGTTGTACTTCATGGTACATGATCCGAGGGGGTAGAGGTTGGTATCGACACTGAAGTTCAGTTGCGACAACCTTACGTAGTGCCTGACGGTGTCGAGTTCAGAGACCTCCGGGAAACCGTCTATATCGTCCCTCAGCATTTCCGGAGGGATAGCCCTGTTTGCGTCCATCTCTTCCACATCGGATGTCGGCGGGGATATACCCCTTCTGCCTGCGGATGATTTTTCAAAGATCAGTTCTTCGATATAGGGTTGGTCCCGGGGAGTTGTAGGGTCGGGGTTATTCATAGCTTTGATATTTCCTCTACCAGCGTATCCATCTCTTCCTTCGAGTTCATCTCCGTTACGCATACCAGGATATGCCTTGACAACTCCGGGTAGAACCTGCTCAAAGAGATGCCGGGGAAGATCCCCTTCTGCAAAAGATGCTTTAACAGGTCATGGGGTGCGGCCTCCAGCCTTATGACGAATTCGTTGAATGTAGGAGAGTTGAAGGCTACGGATACTCCCGGTAACTGGGAGAGGCCCATCTTAAGGTATTCCGCCTTGGATAAGTTGAGTCTGGCCAGTTCCATAAAGCCCAGCCTGCCATACAGTGACATAAAGACTGCCGCAGAAAGGGCGCACAGGCCTTCATTGGTACAGATGTTGGATGTCGCTTTTTCTCTCCTTATATGTTGTTCACGTGTCGCGAGTGTCAGGCAGTAGCCCCTCTTGCCAGCCGTGTCGACGGTCTCTCCGACAAACCTTCCGGGGACTTGCCTGGCGTATCTCTTGAGGCTGGCAAGAAAACCTAAGTACGGGCCACCATACGAAAGGTGGTTTCCAAGTCCCTGTCCTTCGCCTACTACGATATCAGCGCCGTACTCTCCCGGTGGTTTTATGAGCCCAAGGGAGACCGGCTCCGTTACTGCCACAACCAGGAGGCCTCCACGTTCATGAATTAGACCGGAGATGGCTTGCAGATCCTCAATACACCCTAAGAAGTTGGGTTGCTGGATGAGAATGCATGCGGGTTCTTCGCCGATCTTCGCTTCCACCGCCCCTGCCGGTGTCCTGCCTGTTTCCGTACAGAATGTCACCTCATGGATGTCAAGGCCAAGCTCTCTCGTGTACGTATTGATGGTCGCCCTGTACTCGGGATGAAGTACTGAACTTACAAAGACATTACGGCGCTTTGTTATTCTGGCCGCCATCAAGACAGCCTCAGCGGTCGCCGATGCCCCGTCATACATGGAGGCGTTGCTGATCTCCATACCCGTAAGCTGACAGATCATAGTCTGGTACTCAAATATGGCCTGAAGGGTTCCCTGGCTTACTTCGGGCTGGTACGGTGTATACGGCGTGGAGAACTCGGAGCGGGATGTTATGAACCTGACCGCACTCGGCATGTAGTGATTGTAGGAGCCTCCCCCCAGGAACGATATATAGTCGTCTACGGTAGCGTTCTTCTTTGCGATAATCTTAAGCTCCTTCAGGAGGTCCTGTTCTGTAAGGGCCGATGGAAGGTTGAGATCCGGTGCTGCCATCCCGGATGTGCCCATGGCCTTAGCCAGAACCTCTTCCACTGAAACGGAGCCTAGCACTTCAAGGATATCTCTTGTATCTTTTTTTGTATGGGGAAGGTATGAAGACATTTAGCAGGATAAGATCCGGATACTGACCGGCCGGCAAAGGCCGTAGCCGCCGATTATTATTTTTCCTCCTCCAGATATTTCTGGTAATCCTCCGCGGATAATAACTCGCCTATTTCATCCCGGTTTTCGATCTCTATCTTGATCATCCACGCTTCACCGTATGGATCCTCGTTAATTACTTCCGGATTGTCTATGAGGGCGTCATTGACCTCCGCTACGGTTCCATTGAGGGGCGAATAGAGGTCGGAAACGGCCTTGACGGACTCGACTACGCCGAAAGGTTCATCTTTTGTGACGGTTCCACCTTCCTGCGGTAATTCAAGATATACAATGTCACCCAGGGAGTCCTGCGCGTAATCCGTTACTCCAACCACCGCGATATCGGAATCTACCCTGATCCACTCATGCTCTTTAGTATACTTTAAGTCTTTGGGGAAGTCCATGGCGCATCTCCTTTCTTCAAGGTTCTGTTTAATTGTTGACTGTGGTATCTCTTCTAGCGGGCGTTCCGCAGACCCGGTTGACTCCACCTACGCCAATTGCACGGTTGACGGTCTCTTGTAGAAAGGCTTCTTGACTATCCTTCCGTTTACCGTCTTCTTTCTTATCGCTATTTTCACTTCCGTGTCAAGAAGAGAATATCTCTCTTCTACATATCCTAACGCTATGGGTTTCTTGAGGACAGGTGAAAAGGTTCCGCTTGTAATACTCCCTATCTCGACACCGTCTTTTAATATACGGCAGCGCTCTCTTGGTATGCCGTTATCGGAGATTTCGATGGCCACTAGCCGTTTCTGCACGGCACGGTCCCGCAGGGCATCCTTACCGATGAATCCGTCTTTTTCCATGGCTACAAAGCGGCCCAACCCGGCCTCCAAGGGGCCGGTTTTCTCATCGAGTTCATGTCCGTATAGCGGATAGCATTTTTCAAGCCTCAGCATATCCCTTGCGCCTAGTCCCGCAGGGAAGAGATCCGCCGCCCCTGAATCCGTAATAGTCTGCCAGACAGTCTCCGCCATGTCAACAGGGATATAGATCTCAAAACCGTCTTCACCGGTGTAGCCGGTTCTGGATAGCAGGATTGGAACCCCTCTTATAGCGCACTCCTTGAAGTTGTAGTATTCGATACCGGCCGGATCCATGTCTGTTATGGGTCTTAGGACCTCACATGACAACGGACCTTGCAGCGCGACTTGGGCAAAGGCATCCGACAGATCGGTCATGTCGACCGACGGTCCTATCTTTTCTCTTATCCATCCATATACCTTGTCCCTGTTGGATGCGTTCACACATAGAAGATATTGCTCTTCATCCGACCTGTAAAGGGTTACGTCATCGATGGCACCTCCGTCTTCGTTGCAAAGGATGGTATATTGAACCTGTCCGTCCTTAAGCCTTGATGCATCGTTCGTGGTGATATATTGAATCGCTTCAAGTGATTTCGAACCGGATATCTCTATCCTTCCCATATGGCTTACGTCAAACAGACCACACCGGTTCCTGACGGCCCAGTGCTCCTTGATTATGCCGCTGTAACTTAATGGCATCTCCCAACCGGCGAAAGGAACCATCTTTGCCCCAAGTTCGATGTGCAGTCTATATAGAGGTGTCTTTTTGATCTCCATTTGCGCATCCTTTCCGGATGAGAACTATTCCGGTGTGCCTTTATATTGAGATGTTTTTGATGAGTTTTCAGATAAACACTAATTACATAATGGGCAATGAATGTCAAAGGAAATCTCATCCTCAAAATACGATCCAAAAAGGTCTGATTTATTTAGACCTTCCATATGTTTATTCCATTTATACCGGTGATTTCAGCATTTCACTTGACAGCTAAAAGTAATAAGTGGAAAATACTTTATGTATGAATGACACTTTCATATTATCCTGCCTGGAAGAGGCTGCGGAAAAACTGTCAATCAAAGTGGACTATGATGACTTGAAGAGGGGTGATGTGGACACCGCAGGGGGGATCTTCGTGCTGAGGGGCGAAAGGCGTATTCTCATACACAGGGGACTGCATGTAAGGGAAAAGGTGTCCATTCTTGCGGAACTGCTGGCCGATATGAATATAGATGGTATACATCTCCCACCCGAAGTGAGAAAGATGCTTGAAAGCGCGCAGCGGGCACATTCCCTGTAGCTGCTGTATGGCCGTGTAGTCGAATAGTAGTTGTACCGGAAGATCCCACGCGGGTTGCCACAGGGGTCTCCGGAATCCTGAGGATAGGGAGGTATGGAATGAAAGGTATAAAGCGTCTTCTGGTTCCCATAGACTTCTATGAATGCTCCGAAGCCGCCTTTAATATGGCACTGGACATTGCAAAGGACAAAAAAGGGGAGATAATACTGTTGTACGTGATCGATACGGAACTTATAGACAAGCTCTCTTCTCTCGGCGCCTCGAAGCGGTCCGAGATAAAACACGGTATGGAAATGAAGGCGAGTGAGGGGTTTGAGCGGCTTCACAAGAAGATGCGAAGAAGAATGAAGGGTGTCAAGGTGAAGGAACTGATAGATGTGGGTATCCCCTTCGTTCAGATACTAAAGAACGTGAAGGAGTTGTCGGCGGACCTGATAGTCATTGGCAGCTTTGGTTCATCCTCTCCGATGAGCAGGCTCTTCTTTGGCAGCACGGCGGAAAAGGTCCTCAGGGGAGCACGTGTTCCGGTCTTGTGTGTGCCCCCTCCGGAGGCGATCGAGGGTTAGAACGGCCTTTTATAATAGCACCGGAACTGTTAAGATAAGTCATTATCCGGCGTGCATGTGCCTTGGGCCGGGGTCGGTTTGAAAAAGGATGTGGAGCAGCCATACTATTCTCTGGAGTAGTGCTTTTAACAACGGTTATCTGTAGAGACTTATGAGATATCTTGCCGGAATAATAAGGGGAAGGTCGATGGTGTTTCGCTCCATTGAGGTTTTGCTGGCCATGCTGGTCTTGACATCCTGCACCGCTTTTCAGCGCCAGGATAGTCCCGCTTTGCAATGGAAGGGGCAGAAGGCGGTCCGCGCCGTTATGATCGATTCTGAAGCATCAAATATATATTACCACTTTGCGGCGGCCCAGATAAAGATGTCGAGGGGAGATATTGATGGCGCGATAGACGATTATGAGGAAGTTATAAGGTACGATCCGCAGTCACCCATGATTTACGCCGATCTTGCAATGTTGTATATACGCAAGGATGACCGGGGCTCGGCCCTGGAGGTTCTGAAGCGGGCTATTTCCATCGATCCCGAGTATGAGCCAGGCTACCTCTTGCTGGGAAAGCTTTACTCGATCCTCGATATGGATGACAAGGCTATAGAGGCGTATAAGAGGGCCATCCAGCTTAAGCCGAACAGGTCCAAGACATATGTCTTCCTAGCAACCATATTCGCGGAGCGGAAGGAGTATGAAGACGCCAGGGACGTATTCGACGAGTTACTGGAGGTGGATCCGGATTCGGCCATAGCCTACTACTACCTGGGGAGGATTGAGGCGGAGGCCGGCAACTTTGAGGGGTCGGAGGAGTACTATGAAAAGGCGTTGGAGATCAGCCCGGGCTATGACGCTGCTCAACTCGAACTGGGCATGGTCTATGAGATGCAAAATGAGATAGACGAGGCGATAAAGGTCTATCGGAGAGTACTCTCAAGGCAGCCCCGGAATATAAACCTCAGAAAGAGGGTAGCGCAGCTCCTCATACACCGGAACAGGCTGGATGAGGCGATTTCACAGTATAAAGAGTTAAAGAAGTTTTCCACGTCGAAGGTCGATGCGATGGTGAAGATGGGTCTCATATACTTCGAGCGGAAGGAGTACGATGAGGCGATAATCGAGTTCAACTTGGCCCTTATGGCGGACAGTAACGCCCACAAGGTCAGGTATTATCTGGCTTCTGCTTACGAAGAGAAGGGTGACCTGGCTAAGGCTATAGAGGAGTTCCAAAAGATCAAGGATGAGGCGGAGGTATTCGTGGATGCGAAGGTACGCCTTGCCTTCATATTCCAGAGGCAGGGGGAGGTCGACAAGGCCGTCAAGGAGATAAAGGATGCCATCGAACTGAAGGGTAAAGATGTCGAGCTGTACAAGATACTGGTATCGGTCTACAAAAAGGCCAAGCGCCTGAAAGAGGCGGTGGAGACGATCGAAAGGGCGATCGAGCTCGATCCTGAAAATCCGGATCTCCACTTCACACTGGGTGTTCTCTACGATGATATCGACGAGGATGAAAAGAGCATCGCTGAGATGAAGACAGTCCTGGAGCTTAACCAGGATCATGCAAATGCACTTAACTATCTTGGCTATACCTACGCCGAAAAGGGAATCAACCTCGATGAAGCGGAGATGCTGATCAAGCGGGCCCTCTCCATCAAGCCCGAAAGCGGCCATATCATAGACAGCCTGGGCTGGGTCTACTACAAGAAGGGCGAGTATGACAAGGCCGTAGTGGAGCTAGAGAGGGCCATAGGCTACCTTCCGGAAGACCCCATAGTCTCTGAACACCTCGGGGATGCATACCTGAAGAAGGGTATGAATTCAAAGGCCTTGGAGTATTACGAGAGGTCCAATCTGCTTAATCCGGACAATGCCGATTTGAAGGATAAGCTGGAGAATCTCAGGAGGTCCATCAATAATAAGAAGCGATGAATTTTCCCCTTCTCCGCCTGATCCCTTTGGTCCTCTTTATTGCGGGGTGCGCCTCCGGTGTGGTATACAATGGCCGTGGTGACACCGGACTCCGAGAGGTGGAGACCATAAGGGCGACTGCAAAGGTAGAGATCCGGGAAGAGGATGAGAGGTTGTTGAAGGGACGGGCGGTGGTAGTGGCCGCGTGGCCCGGTCTATTCAGGATAGAGGTGCTGGGGCTCTTTAATCAGACCGTCTTCATACTTGCCTCGGATGGCGAGAAGATTTCACTCCTCTCGGTGAGGGATCAAGTCTTATACACGTGGCCGGTTGGGGAATCTCCCTATCCGTTTCTGGGTAGGGATCTGGCGGCATATCTTGTGGGAAGGGTTCCAGAGTCATCTTTGGATATCCAGGGGAAGGGTATATCCATAGATAAGACGGAAGAAGGGTTTATCAAGAGTATTACGAGGCACGTTGGGGGTACGCCGCTACTGGAGGTCGCGATGGATAAGTACAGAAGGGTATCTTCTTTGAATATACCGTATTCCATAACATTGACGGGTGAGAGGGGCAGTATGGGGATAAGCTACAGTGATGTTGAGTTGAATGTAGGGGTCGACAGCAAAGACTTCACTCTTGTGGCACCACCCGGCTATAAGGAGATCCATGGTGTTGAGTATCGGGTTATCCCCGGTCCCTCTTGATCAATGTGGAGACGTCCAGCGGAGGGCATTCCACGCCTCTCCAGCCTTCACTCCGCAAATGGATTTCCATCGCCCCTTTTGTCCTTGACAGGAAATGTAGTGCCTGGGATAATGAGGCGAAATGGCTCCCTTTGTCCGGAGAGATCTGTAAAAAGTCTTTTTTAAAGTTTGCAAGATACCTCTATCCCACTGTTATTTGCCTTCTTATGATCCAGCTGTACCATGTTTATAAGAGTTATGAGGGGTCATCTGCGGCGCTGTCCGACATTACTTTTACAATTGCGAAGGGGGAGTTCGTCTTTCTCACAGGCCCCAGCGGCGCCGGGAAGACCACACTGCTCAAGATAGTATTCGGCATCGAGCGGCCGACCGAGGGGCAGATAATCGTGGATGGGCGGAATCAATCGAGGATAAACAACAGAGGGGTCTCCCTCTTGAGGAGGAAGGTGGGTTTTGTGTTCCAGGACTTCAAGTTACTTCCAAAGAAGACGGTTTACGAGAATGTGGCGCTTGCACTCGAGGTGATTGGTGTCTCTCCCGGAGAGGTTAGAAGCAAGGTGCAGCGTATCCTCTCATACGTTGGTTTGAGGCACAGGGCCAACTTTAAGCCGCTATCCCTCTCCGGTGGAGAACAGCAGAGGGTGGCCATTGCAAGGGCGCTGGTAAAGCAACCGGCCATCCTATTGGCGGACGAACCCACCGGAAATCTTGACCCGGAGTTGGCCAACTCTATAGTGGAACTCTTCAGGGATGTCAATGCGATGGGTACCACCGTTTTGATGGCGACCCATGACAAGACCCTTATAGAGAGGTTCGGGAGGAGGAGGATAGCACTTGATAGGGGAAGGATTATCGGTTAATGGGGAGGTCTTATAGCCTGCTGTATATATTACTGGAGTCCGTCAGGAACATAAGAGACAATGGCCTGACCACCATCGTTACGATTGTTACCATAGGCTTCTCTCTGGCTATATTTACCCTTTTTTTACTGGTATCGATCAATATAAGCACGGTTATACAGAAGTGGGGGGAGCAGATTCAGGTAGTTGTATATCTTAAGGACGGGATCCCCCGAAATGAAGTCGGGCGTCTGAGAAAGATAATAAGCAACGTGGACGGAGTGGATAAGGTCGACTACATCTCCAAGGAGAGCGCCCTCAATATCCTGAAGAGAGAGCTCAAGGGGTACAAGGGGGTACTTGATGCCATGGTGGATAACCCCCTGCCCCTTTCCTTCGAGGTGAAGATTAATGAATCATACAGGAGTACCGATAAGATAAGGTATATTGTAAGCAAACTGGAGAAGCTGGAGTGGGTTGATGATATGCAGTATGGCCGGGAGTGGGTGGAGAGGTTCGCGGGGCTCTTGAAGTTCGTTGAGCTGTTCACACTTGTCGTCGGTGTATTCTTGACGGTGGCGGTTGTATTCATAGTGTCTAATACGGTAAAATTGGCCGTATATGCGAGGAAGAGCGAGATAGAGATAACCAGGCTCATAGGCGCGAGCAATCTGTATATAAAGTCGCCTTTTTTTGTCGAAGGGGTGTTCGAGGGCCTTGTAGGCGGCTTCATGGCCGCAGGTCTGATACTCCTGGGTGTTAAGATCATGAGCATGAATGTCCCGGCAATGTTTTTGCACCTTGTAGCGATGCCGGTCAGGCCGCTGGTGCTTCTGTGCGGCTTGGTCGTTGCCGGGATATCTTTCGGTGTTGTGGGGAGCATGGTCTCTCTTGGAAGGTTCCTGAAGGTATAGGGGAGATGGTCTTTGGCAAAGATAAGATACTGTCCTCCGTCATGATCTGTCTGTGCGTTATGACTGCATTCACCGCCTATGCCGAGGATGTTAAGAGAGAGATACTTAGCAAGGAAAAGAGGCTTAATGAGATAGAGAGCAAGAAGAAGAGCAGAGAGGCCGTGATAAGAGACGCCTCCAGGAGGGAGGGCTCTATCCTGGCCGAACTGGAGGCTATAGACAGGGTAGTTATCAGGACCCTCCATGAACTGCAGGAGATAGAGCGGGATCTGGAACGTCTAGAGAGACGGATCTACCGGACGGAAGCCAAGATGGCGCTACTGATGAAGGAGAAGGAGAGGCTGTCGGGATTGCTGCAGAAGCGTTTGGTTGCCATCTATAAGATGAGAGGCGGCGGTGCGATAAGGATCTTACTCTCCTCCTCTTCCGCAGGCGACATGGAGAGGAACCGTAGATACCTGGCGGCTGTGATAGACAGTGATTTGAATCTGCTGGAAGAGTATAACGAGAATATATCATTATACGGTAAAGAGCTGGATGAATTGGAGAATCTCCGGAGGGACAAGTCCCGTCTGAGAGAG
>WGFD01000260.1 GCA_015492395.1 Deltaproteobacteria bacterium
CCTTCCGCGCGGCACAGGGATATGCCGCCATTTTCAATGGCTTACAGCCATTGAAAATGTGAGAAAAAGAAAAATCGCACTTTTTCTTTTTCGTCTCTGAATAATTCAGGGATGAATTATTCAGAGGTTCCTTAAGTTGATCACAGTGCGATAGATGTATTCCTAAGGAACAAGCTGTGGGAAGATAGGGGATTGAAGGATCACGGCTTCATATCCTACGGATGGCCCCCTCACTGATAATGACAGTTGGATGGGCGCATATCCGCTTGCCAACCCCATGGCAAGCTGCGTGTTTTGAGATTTCCTTTCCTTACAGGATAGTTATCCGGACAGCTTTCCTCTTACCAATCCCAGTAGCTTGCTGCAACAAGAGGATGGGATCTCGATGGAGAGGTCGGTAAAGTCCTTGCCTTTACAAAGGATCTTCGGGGTTTCCCCATGGTCGGGGCATTGTATATCTCCGACGGCTTGCGTGATCTGGTCGGAAACCCCCTTTATCATGGCTGCATCGAGTGAATCCTTGACGTTATCCTTGTCGACCTTATTGCCATTGATCTCGAAGTCAATATCCAGCATGCCTTTTCCTTTGTTCTTTATTCCGTGATGAAATCATCTTGCGGCACGGTTATTACTATTAGTAACAGGCAAGATATAAAAGCATTTTTGCTGGACCCTGTCAAATAAAATATGCTTTTGCCAGATAACACAGCGCTTAATATAATGAGGCACGCTGCAAAAAAAAGTGGACATCAAAGTTTTGTTAACTTGAACACGTCCTTTGTCAGATTGTAGTCATAGTTTCACTGTCTCAACTTTTTTACGAAAGAAGCGGGTTTTTGCAAGAAGAGGTCGACTATGGTGTTGAGTTCATTTATCTTTAAGATGTAGGCAAGCAGAAAAAACACACCCAACCCTGACAGCAGGGATAGGAAGAGAAAGATGGCCTCCATGATAACACCTCCACCGTAAGTGGTGCCCATGTGGTTTATGCCGTAGACACATATACCCATTACTATAGACGCCATTGATACCTTCACTATCGATGTTAGTATCAACCGGCCGTCCATTCTCCCCATCTTCAATCTGAGGACGGTGACGAGTGCCAGGAAGTTTACGGCAGAGGCGATGGATATGGATAGGGCCAAACCTCCATGTTTGAAGGGGGTCACCAGAACGGTCGACATTATTATGTTGGTAGCAACGGATAAGAGTGCCACAAGTACAGGTGTTACCGTATCCTTTAAGGAGTAGAAGGCGGATGCGGATATCTTCGTGCCAGAAAATGTGAATATACCCAATGAATAGAAGTATAGGGCGTAGGTCGTCTCATGAACCGCGAATTCGCTGAATGCGCCTCTCCGGAATAGAAGAGAGATTATGGAAGGCCCCAGTATCATGAGGCCGATAGTCGCGGGGATGGTAATGAAGTTTATCATCCTTATTGCGAATGAGAAGGTCTCCCTGAACTGCTTCCACTCCTTTTTTGCCGCGTAATCTGACATAGAGGGAAGGACGGCAGTGGCTATCGCCACCCCAAAGATACCTATAGGCAGCTCTACCAGTCTATTGGCGTAGTACAGATAGGATATGCTGCCGTCGGGAAGTCTGGATGCAAACCATTGTGTTATAAGTATATTGATCTGATAGACGGCCACACCCAGGGTGTACGGACCCAGAAGCCTCGCGATCTTTTTTACGGCGGGATCGCTGAATCTGAAGTCGAGGCGCGGCAGCATCCCGACCCTCTTTAAATAAGGCAGTTGAAATAAAAACTGCATGCAGCCGCCGCCTACTACTCCTACAGCGAGCGCATATACAGGTGTATCGAAGTATGGTGTCAGGATGATTACCGATAGTATGATGAATATATTGAAGAATACCGGTGACAGTGCCGGAGCCATGAAGTGTTTCATGGAGTTCAATATGCCCATGGAAACTGCAAGCAGGCCTATAAAGAATAAGAAGGGAAATGTCCACCTTGTCATGGATGTGGCAAGGGATAGTTTGGCGGCTGTATCCGTAAAGCCGGGGGCGAGCCACTTCACTAACGGCCCTGCAAAGAGTATTCCCATGATGGAGAGGCTCAGAAAGACCAGTGACGCAGCCGTAATTACCTTGGAAGCGATGGTCCTGCCGCGGTCCTTCCCACCCGAGGAGAGCTCATCTGTAAGCACCGGTATGATAGAGGCCGTAAATGCCCCTTCACCAAGCAGTCTCCTGAAGAAGTTGGGTATTCTGTATGCTACAAAGAATATATCCGTATCGATACTTGCGCCGAAGATGGCGGCGATGGCGGCATCCCTTACGTAGCCGAATATCCTGCTTAGCATGGTGGCAGAACCGACTATAGAGGCGGCCTTCGTTATTTCTTGATTATCCGATCCAGACATCTCTCCCTGTGGTTATAGATACTATTATAAAATTATCTCCTTGACAATATATTTAAATTATTAAATAATTACTGTTTAAATGATTAATAGGAGGGATTATTGTGGCAAATCACAAGTCTGCGGTGAAGAGACACAAACAGAGCATTAAGAGAAGAGACAGGAATATCGCCGTGAAGTCTGCCGTTAAGACGGCCGTAAAGAGGGTAGAGGGGGCCATAAGCAAAAATGATATTGATGACGCGAAGAGGCGTCTCCGCGAAACCAATATCCTCCTCGATAAGGCGGTGTCTAAAGGGGTCCTTCACAGGAACAACGCATCAAGGAAGATATCCAGGCTCACTACTAAGGTGAATGTTGCTGGCAGTTAAGCGAATTCAGCCGTAACTTGACCTTGACGGCTCCGTAAAAAAGCATCTCTACCTAAGGAAGGTCTGATTTATTCAGACCTTCCGCGCGGCACAGGGATATGCCGCCATTTTCAATGGCTTACAGCCATTGAAAATGTGAGAAAAAGAAAAATCGCACTTTTTCTTTTTCGTCTCTGAATAATTCAGGGATGAATTATTCAGAGGTTCCATAAGAACCGTTCCTCGCCTGAGGGGATCCACTGTCTGCTGCAGGGAGCTTCAATTAGGACTCTCGGCCTGTTCATCGGCCTTGGCACAGGTCAAATATAAACCTCTCCAGGATGAGCCTCTTGCTCAAATTACTGCTCTTGAGCTCCATGTCCGCCCTTCTCAAATTGCGGAATATCTCCGTCAGGTTGTCCTCTGTAAATCTCTTGCTATGCGCTATATAGTCACGAACCTGTGACGGGAATAGGCCAAGCGCCTGCGATATGTACCTACTATCCTTGCCGGAGCGTAACATTATCTTTGTCTTCCATAGTATCCTGAACTTTCTTGAGATGGCCCCGAGCACCATTAGGGGCGGTTCCGATGATAGCCTGTTAATGGTTCGTAGCGCGGCATCCAGATCCTTCATGCCGATGCTGCTTGTAAGATCAAAGACCGTGTCTTCCCTGACATCTGCACCGACACGCTCTATATCGGCCACCTCTATCCTATCCCTTTTTCCCACATAAATGATAACCTTTTGCAACTCGCTGCTCATATATCTGAGATTATTGCCGGTTATGGAGATGAGCCTTGTAATGGCCTCGCCGGCGATGTCCTTACCTTCCTCTTTTACCTCTTTCCTTATCCAACCGGTGAGTCTTCCAATTGATAACCTGTTGAATATCCTCAGATATCCCCTCTTTTCGGCCTCCTTGAATAGCGTTGAGCCCTTGCGTAGCTTCCCTTGGCCGGCTATCAGGATGAGGCATGTGCTTGGAGAGGGATCGCCAAGGTAGTCGAGGAGAGCCCTCTGTCCTTTGGATTTAAGGGTGTCGATGTCATCTACTAGAACCAGTCTCTTTTCGGAAAGGAGGGGCAGTGTCTGGGCGATTGAGAGGATGTCATGGATATCTGTGTCCTTCGCGCTGAAGCGGTGGTAGTTCATGTCTGTAGGACCATCCTGTAGTACGGCGGCCTTCAGCCTGTAAACCTCCTGCGCGATCAGGAAGTCCTCCTTTCCTGCGAAGAGATATACCGGTGCGACAGCTTTCCCTCCGACCATCTAGAAGTCCTCCAACATACGTTCTTTAATGAGCCGTGCCAGATCCCTCGCCATCTTCTTAAGCACCTCCTGTTCAGAAAATTTTGTGGCGGCTATGTCGGATGTGGTTACAGTGAAGTCCTCGTAGTCGGTGATGTTGGGATCCTTCCATAGCACCCTGCCGTCACTCGCCCTTACAAGTTGTATCTCCAAGTTTAGTGTCAGCCTGTACTCTCTTGTGACATCCGCTTCATCATAGGATATGGGTCTCAGATCGTAGGATGTTACTGAACCTTCAAGAGCCGCTTCACTCTTGTCTTCGCTTACAACCTTTACAGCGCCTATATTGACGAATTCGTCGATTATCGCAGTTGTTATTATGGCCTCAATCTCCGGTCTGTTGGTCATATTTTTGAAGAAGGGTATGTAAATCTTTTCGACACCTTCCGGCAGGGTGCCTCCCTTGCCAGCCACATGGTAGCCACAGCCGGCCAAGAGACCGGAAACAAGGAAAAGGATGGGAAAAATCAGAAAGCCGGTCCATAGCAAGGAAGTGTTACGAGCCGGTATCATTACGGTCTTCTTCTGCGATTCGGGGTGGATCATGGTCGACTCCTACCTTATAACCAGGTTGATAAGCTTGTTTGGTATGTATATGACCTTCCTGACCTCTCTGTCTGCAACCCAGCGGGTTACGGCTTCATTGTCCAAGACGGCCTCTTCAACGGTCTTCTGAGGAGTATCCGTTGGTATGTTTATCTTGGCCCTGAGCTTTCCGTCTACCTGCACCACGATCGTGACCTCTTCTCGCATGAGCGCATCTTTAGTGTACGAAGGCCAGGTTGACTTTGAAAGCAGACTCTCGTTACCGAGCCTCTCCCATAACTCTTCGCATATATGTGGTGCGAAGGGTGACAGGAGTTTGACCACAGTTTCAATTGCCTCTCTCAGAACACTTTTGGACAGCGTATCTTCACCAATCCCTTCCCAGAGATAGATGGCATTGACCAACTCCATTATTGCGCTTATCGCCGTATTGAAGTGAAAGCGCTCCTCTATATCGACGGTGACCTTATATATCGTTCTGTGTACGAGGTGGTGCAACTCCTTCAGCGACTTGTCCAGGGGTTGTGCGCCGTCATAGGGCGTTATATCGCTTATATCCTGGAGCCTCTCATCTATAAGCCTCCATACCCTGTTAAGAAACCTGTAGGACCCTTCGACCCCTTCATCACTCCACTCAAGGTCTCTCTCTGGAGGAGCGGCAAAGAGGGAAAATAGCCTGGTGGTGTCGGCTCCGTACCTTCCTATTATCCTGTCGGGGTCTATAGTATTCTTCTTGGACTTACTCATCTTTTCTATCTGTCCACGTTCAATGGTCTCCCCGCACACCTTGCACTTATCCTCTGCCATGTCTTCGGGAGAGACGTAGCCATGCGTGGGGCACCTCAGGATCTCTTTACACACCATGCCCTGCGTCAGGAGTTTCTTGAATGGTTCATCACATTCGAGTAGGCCGATATCCCGGATGGCCTTGGTGAAGAACCTTGCATAGAGTAGATGCATGACTGCATGTTCTACGCCGCCGACATACTGATCCACAGGCATCCAGAAGTTGGCTGCGGCCGTGTCGAAGGGTCCGTCTTCCATGTTCGGGGAGGTGTACCTGAGAAAGTACCACGAAGAGTCTACGAAGGTGTCCATCGTATCGGTCTCCCTCGTGGCCGGACCTCCACAATCGGGACATGGCACGCTCCTGAACGTATCCAGGTGTTCCAAAGGCGAGCCGCCCTTGCCGGTCAAGACTACATCCTCCGGCAGTATAACCGGCAAGTCGTTGTACGGGACGGGGACGGTCCCGCAGCTACGGCAGTATATGATGGGTATGGGGCATCCCCAGTACCTCTGTCTTGATATGCCCCAATCCCTGAGCCTGTATGTCGTCACCCCCCTGCCGATGCCTCTTTCCTCTAGATAGTCTACTATTGCGGGCATGGCGTCCCTGTTGTCGAGTCCGTCGAATCTATCCGAGTTGATCATGTGGCCGTCACCTTCATAGGCTGCCTCCATGGTATCAGGGGAGAGGGTTCTGTCGAGCGGATTGATGACTATCTTCAGGGGAAGCCCATACTTCTTGGCAAACTCAAAATCGCGCTGATCGTGAGCAGGGACCGCCATGACGGCACCGGTACCATACTCCATGAGCACGAAGTTAGCCACATAGACCGGCACTTTAAGACCGGTTAGGGGATTTATGCAATATGCGCCGGTGAAGACCCCTTCCTTTTCCGATAGCGCTCCGGTCCTTTCATCACAACCCTGCTTTCTTATCCTTTCCACAAACTCCCTGATACCTGCGTCCTCTTTCCTGGGCTCTATCAATGTATCAACCATGGGATGCTCCGGGGCAAGGCTTATGAATGTCACACCCCACAGGGTATCCGGTCTGGTGGTGAAGATCTTGATCGACCTCTCGGAGTTTGTTACAGGAAAGTCGATCTCCGCCCCTGTGCTCTTGCCTATCCAGTTTCTCTGCATAACGAGCACCCTGTCCGGCCAGCCGTCCAGCTTGTCACAGTACTCCAGGAGTTCATCGGCGTACTCTGTTATTTTGAGGAACCACTGCTGCAGTGTCTTTTTTTCCACACTGCTCTCGCATCTCCAGCAGAGCCCTCCCTCTACCTGCTCATTGGCCAGTACCGTTGAACATCCGGGACACCAGTTGACCGATGAAAGCTTCTTGTAGGCCAGTCCCTTTTCGTACATCTTCAGAAAGAACCACTGGTTCCACCTGTAATACGTCTGGGCGCACGTCGCTATCTCCCTGTCCCAGTCATAGCCGAGGCCCAGCCTCATGAGTTGTGACTTCATGTTGTTTATATTGTCAAAGGTCCACTTCGCGGGGTGGATGTTATTCTGTATGGCCGCATTCTCGGCCGGCAGGCCGAAGGAGTCCCACCCCATGGGATGCAGGACGTTGTATCCATTCATCTTAAGGAATCTGGCAAGGACGTCTCCTATCGAGTAGTTCCTGACATGACCCATATGTATCTTACCGGAAGGGTACGGAAACATCTCCAGGAGGTAGTACTTTCTTCCGGCCCCGCCTTCCGTAACCTTGAAGATATCCTCCTCTTTCCATATCTCCTGCCACTTCTTTTCGATAGATTCCGGATCGTATCTTGGACCCAAACGACTATCCTCCCAATAAGATCTTTGAAGATACGCAGCGGGCATGCTTACGACGGTGCATTGCACGAAGCTTTAAAAC
>WGFD01000261.1 GCA_015492395.1 Deltaproteobacteria bacterium
CCATTGGCTAAGATGGTGCTCCACCCATCTTTCGGACTCTTCCTCCGGGTCATAGCTTGAGTGCATCGTGCTCTCGCCTATTTTCAGAGTCGGCGCGCCGGATCTGGAAGGAAAGACCTGGTAGTCTGGTCCCGGTCCGACAGCGGAGATCATATCCCAGAGGTCCCTGTCCAGGTCCCTGAGTATCCCGAGATTCTTAGCCAGAAGCGCGGATCTCGCCTCTTCCTTCATATCCCCCTACACATCCTTTGCATGACCTCCCAGGCATGGGAACGGCTCAACAAGACACTCATCCCTGACCGGCAGTCGAAGTCCCCCCGGCTTCTTGAGAAACAAGGAGCCGATATTCCTCTTCATGTTTCCCAGTGGGATGACGGGCAAATGCGCGCCTGTATGGAATCGGCCATTACCGGGGAGCTCCATGCCGGATGGCTCCGCCAAGCGTTCGATCACCTCCGGATCATCCAGGATCGGATTATCCGTACCCTCGACACCGTAATCAAAGGACATAGACAGAATCACTCCCGGCCGCATGACCCCGGCCAATTGAAGATCCCCGCAACAAGCCGCGGGGAATGCCTGCCCGTGGCAGACAGGCGCTCGCGATGAATGTTCAGCCATCGCCGGCGACTGCAGACCACTTTAGATGCGTATCGAACAGTTTATTGATTAACTTGGGCAGGCTGCTCGCCGCTTCCGTATCCGCCCCTTTCACATCTTATAATCTCCAAAAGTTCATTCGCCTTCGCGTTATCCCGGTCGAAGAGGATCACCTTCCCGATCTCCCTTTCAGCCTCGTCCAGTCTCGACTGCCCTACCAGGCACTCCGCTAGACATGAAAGAACATCGAGGTCCGCCGGGTATGCCTTCAGGTACGCGCGCAGGTGCATTTCCACTTCATCTAACCTCCCTATCTGCCGTGCCTTACATACAAGAGATGTCAGGATATCTCTATCACCAGGTCTACCCTCGAACGAATCGCATATCTTCCGGAACCCTTCCTCTCTCCTGCCCGCGTCCCAAAGGAAGACGCCTTCAGAGTAAAGAGACATGCTTCGCTCCTCTTCAGACTCCTTTAAAATAAGGCCTTTAAACACCTCACCCACCCTTTTCGCCACCTTCCTCGAATCGAACCTTTCCACCACCCTCTCCCTGGCCCTTACGGACAACTCTTCACGCAGGGCCTTATCAAGGATCAACCTCTTCATCTCGCGGTAGAGGGACAGGAAATCGTTAGGCTGGACGAGGATACCGGCATCTCCTATAACCTCGGGTATCGATCCCGACAAGGTCGAGATTACAGGCTTGCCGCACGCCATGCTTTCAACAAGGACCATCCCGAACTGCTCCTGCCAGTTCCTAACGGGTATGCTCGGAAGGACAAAGATGTCGGCGATGTTATGCAAGTGGTGCATCTCATGATAGGGATAATCCTCTATAAATTCAACCCACCTGGCCATGCCGAGCCTCGCGGCCCTTGATCTAATGCCGTTCGACTCCCGCCCTCTGCCGACCATGAGAAGTTTCACTCGACAATCTTTAATCGCAGGATCGCCGAATATCATCCTCGCGGCATGGAGCAGATCATATATCCCCTTCTCCCACACCATCCTGCCTATAAACAGGATTACTATATCCCCCTCACCCACTCCCATCTTCTCTCTGTACATCCGCACTGACTCCCCCATTGGTCTGAACCGCTCCGTATCTATTCCCATCGGTATCACATCTATCTTCTCACCGGGAACACCTTCCAGCATCAGCGCCTCTTTGGCCCTCTCCGTGACCGCTATGAAGTGGTCCGCTCCCCTCCGGACCTCCGCCTTCATCTCGCCAATTCCACCGATATCCTCATATGCGAATGGAATATTCTCCCACTCCAAACAGACAACCTTGCTGCCGAACTTCTTTTTGGCCTGGACGGCCTGGTATGAAAAGTACCACGTAATATCGGCGGTATATATGATCTCTTTGTCCATGAGGGCGAATTCGAGGCCCGGCATCCGGGCCGGATTGTCGGGGTCGACGGGAAGCTTGACTACTGGCATAGTTATATTGCTTATATCGAAGTTCGGATCGGTCGTAGTGTACGCGGTTATATCGAAGTCATCTCTCATGGACTCATAGTTCTGCATCTCCCAGAGATTAAGGTTGGGGCCGCGGATGATGGCTATTGAAGCCCTTTCCGACCCATCCCCCTTTATCTCATAGGGCGGAACATGCGGGGACACTCTCGACCTTTCGGGCCGGGGTTGTATATCATAATCCCTGAATACCAACTCCTCCGCCTCTCGAATACCGCTTCCGTCGATCTTCGAATAGAACCGCCCCTTCTCCCGGTACCGTTCCTTGTCGAGAAAACCGTAATGGACCACATAGACCTCCCACGGCAAAACCGCCCCGCTCAGTCCCAGGAGCTTTTCATGGACATGTCCCTCCCACCTAACCCCAGGCAGATTCCTCCAGATCCTTGGAAAGGACTCATGCCCGTCAAACTTGCGAGAGTAGTAGTTCTCATCCCCTATAAGATTGCACTGGCGTATATTGTACGCAACTACCTCCTTAGGCGCTGAGCTCAGCAAGGCCCTGACATTCTCCTCAAATTCTCGCGAGAATGCCTCATCGGCATCCAGGCGTATTACCCAGTCACCGGTAGCATGCTCGAGCGATACTTGACGCTGCTTTCCGAAGTCACCCTCCCAAGGATGCTCCACAAACTTCACCTTTTTATCCTCCTTTAAGATATCGACTGTGCGGTCCGCACTGCCTCCGTCAACAACGACTATCTCGTCGGCGAAGGTACACGATGCAAGCGCCCTTTCTATATTCTTCTCCTCATTTAAGGCGATCATTGAAACGGATATCTTCATACCGGTATTCCGCCGCCGTATTCGTGGAATATATCTTCCCTGACGGTATTTATAATATCCCTGACCCTGCCGTCATAAGTATGTTTGCTTAACACCTCTTTATAGCCGTTGTAGGCGATCTTCTCCCTCTCCATGTCGTTCTTCAGATAGTATTCGATCAACTCCACTAGCTGGGTCCGGTCATCATATATGACCAGGTGCTCTCTGTCCTTGAACAGTTCTTCCAATCCAGCCCCCCTATCAACCCTGTTCGTGAATAGTAGACTTCCCGTTCCTAATGTCTCAAAAACCCGCTGATTCAGATCATCGGCTATGGACCGGTTCAGTACAATCCTGGAACGCGAGAAGATCAACGACATATCGAGCAGCAACTTGGAGTCTATAAAGATGTCGACACCTTTATTCCTTAGAAATTCAAGAAGTTCGACCCTTTCCCTGTGAAGGTAAGGGTGCGTGCTGCCCACAAAGCTTACCGGGTATATCTTTTCCGCTGGTATCTTGCAATATACATCGGGCGCACATGCCGCGGGTGACCAGTAAACCTTCCGGCAACCGATATTTCTGAAACGGTCGGCATGGTGCCTGTTGAAAGAAACAAAAACGTAATCGTAGTTGAGGGCGTACTCCAACCTCCAACCCATATCGCCAAGGTGGGTATCACCAAAGATGGCTACCTTGGGGCAGTTCAGACCGTCTAAGTTCAGCGGTATATTTTGATTGTGCTGGTCCACCCATATAAAAAGATCCGGTCTGGTATCCGGAGGAAGCGCCTTCAGGACTTCCCCCATGTCCAGCGCCCCTGGAGACGTAACAATGTCACAGGGCTTGGTAAGGCGGGAACATACATCAACCCAGTGTTCCGCAGAGCCCTCCTTGTAGAAGTAGTGCGTCTTTAATGTGGACGCGAATCCCTCCCAAAAGGACCTGTCGCGGTAGGGGCCGAAAGTAATGACATTGTGTCTCTTCCTTAACGCCTTCTCATAGTAGGCCGGCGAAGAAATCGGAGAAGATATCGAGGCTAATAATATATTTAATCTCCCGGAGAAGCAAGGGGACAGCCTGTCCGTTGCCCATTGCCTCTCTCCTCGCGAAGACCATGAGTTATGATTTTGCGAGACGCTCATGATGCCGTAAAAGACCTTCCCAGGGGATATTCTCAGGATCTTTTACGTGATCCTCCTTTAATAATACTTTTTTTCAGCTCCTGCGCGTCCGATCTGTCCGGTTCGAAGAGGAGCGCCCTTTCAAGGCTTTCCATGGCCTCGTCGGTCAACCCGAGGCTGCGGCACAACTCGGCATGCCTTTGCAGCGCCGCAGTATCCGTTGGATGGGATTTCAGATAGTCTTCCAGCATGATCTTGGCCCTTTGCAAGTCGCCGGACGCGATGGCCATCCCGACCGACCGGCCTAAGACATCGCCG
>WGFD01000262.1 GCA_015492395.1 Deltaproteobacteria bacterium
AGTTTGAACTCTCCGTATTCACCTTCTTCGCCCGGCTGCGCGAACCTTGGCGCCCGATGTGTCGAGGTTTTGAAGTGCGCATTTCCCTTGCCGCCCCTTCCGCCTCTCAGGAGGCGTACTTCCTCTGCCTCTTTAACCAAGTCTGCCGCTATCCTATCCGAGTGGATCGCCTTTATGACGGTACCGACAGGAACGTGTAGAATGAGATCCTTGCCGTTCCTGCCGTGGCGGTTGTTACCCATACCATGAGCGCCATTTTCTGCCGTGTACTCCCTCTTGTACCTGAAGTCCAAGAGGCTTGTAAGCCTTGGGTCTGCCACTATAATGATATCGCCGCCCTTACCGCCATCGCCGCCATCGGGTCCTCCTCTGGGGACGAACTTTTCCCTCCTGAAGCTGACGCATCCCCGTCCTCCATGCCCCGCCTTTAATGATATCTTCGCCTCATCGATGAATCTGGCCATAACAAACAAAAAAGCGAGGTTTGACGGGATATCTCCCCCTCATTGCCTCGCTTAACACTACTGCTTTCCCCCTGTGTAGTGAAGTACTAAGCAGGTACTACGCTCACCAGCCTCTTGCCCCTCCTCTGCTCATACTTAACGACGCCGCTGGTCTTGGCAAAAAGCGTATAGTCCCTCCCAAGGCCAACATTGATCCCCGGGTAGATCTTGGTTCCCAATTGACGCACAAGTATGCTGCCGGCGTTCACTACCTGTCCTCCATACCTCTTCACACCCCGCCTTTGACCCTTGCTGTCTCTTCCGTTTCTGGAACTTCCCCCCGCCTTCTTATGTGCCACCTCGAACCCTCCTTGTGGGGCGCTTAAGCCCGTATCTCCTTGATCTTCAATTCGGTGTACTCCTGTCGGTGTCCCTGTCTCTTTTTATAGCCTTTTCTCCGCTTCTTTTTGAAGACGATGACTTTCTTGGCCTTTCCCTGCGCGACTACCTCGGCCAGGACGCTGGCATTCTCTACCACCGGTGTCCCTACCTTCAGATCATCGCCACTACCGACCGCCAGGACATCCTTTATCTCCAGGCTGCTCCCAATCTCCCCCGAAAGCTTTTCAACCTTCAGGGAATCACCTTTGGAGACTCTGTACTGTTTACCACCCGTCTTGACTATAGCGTACACCTCGGATCCTCCGAAAAATAAGAATTGGAATCAAAACCTTGACTGATAATTCTAAAGACAAACAGCCAAGATGTCAAGCATTTTTCCACTACGAATTTGTTGTTGTCATTATTTCGATCTTGTGCAATAATTTCACGGTATTGTTGCCGGCTGAAAAAGACTATACGGTTCATGGACCTAAGAGAACCATGAATCGGTAACCGGTAAGCCAGCGGAAAATCCGAACCCTGACTGTACGTTGGGGAATGGGCGGATGCGAGGCGTCCAACTTCTTTGATTTTCTAATCTTTCTGGCAATATGAAAATGGATGGCAAGTCTATTCACCGCGGTTCGCTGGATGGATCTTCGATATGTTGATATCCGGGGTCGTCTTCATCCGGCAAAATGGCCCGGGGAGCGATTCTGCCTTCGGTCCGAAGAGGATGTCGTCGGATATTTACCGTATAATTCGATAATGAGCTACTGCTTACTATAGACTCGTCAGGAGGTAAGGATGCAAAACCAGTTACAGATTACGACACGAAACCTTTCCCTATCCAAGGCCGCGGAGGATGCTATCAGGGATAAGGCGGGAAAATTAGAGAAGTTTTATGACCGTATCATAAGTTGCCGCATAATGGTCGAGGCGTCTCATAAACACCATAACAAGGGGATCCTGTATACACTGCGTATAGATATAACGGTGCCCGGAGGGGAAATCGTGGTAAACAGGCAGGGGCATGAGGACCTTTACGTGGCAATAAGGGATAGCTTTGGGGCGGCCAGGCGCCGATTGGAGGACTATGCCCGCAAGCAGCGGGGTGATATTAAGAGGCATGGGGCCCAGCCATACGGGATGGTAACGAAGATATTTGCAGAAGAAGGGTACGGCTTTCTGGAGGGCACCGAGAAGTATGAGATATACTTCCACCGTAATGCGGTGTTAAATAACGCCTTCGATCACCTTACGATAGGTACCAAGGTCAGATACACTGAAGAAATGGGTGCGAATGGACCGCAGGCCAGCACTGTTGCGGCACTGGAGTGACAAGTAATTGCTTGCTCTTCTTCCTTGTGATATTCCTGAGACCGGCTACTGACCGCTTGCCGACCGGATCTCCCTCTTTTCGGTTGGCCAAAGCCTCTCGTCGAGCAGGCGAATCAACCTCAGGAGTGTTTTCGGTCTCAGGGCTGATATTGATATGGCATCGTACCTCCTGCATATATTTGCGCTGACATCCCGGGGTACGAGGTCATCTTTATTGAACACCAGGATCCTTGGGATCCTCTGAAGGCCGATCTCTTCAAGGACCTGCTCTACCACCTTAACCTGCTTCTCAAATACGGGACTGCTCATATCGACAAGGTGTATCAAGAGATCCGCATCTTCCATCGCTTCCAATGTGGCCCTGAAGGCCGTCAGGAGGTCTCCGGGCATCTGTCTTATAAAGCCCACCGTATCGGTGATAACCGCTTCCCTTTCATGCGGGAATCTTAGCCTTCTGGATGCCGTATCCAGCGTTGCGAAGAGGAGGTCTTCCACTGCGGTCGAACTCCTTGTGAGGGTATTGAGGAGGGTGGACTTGCCGGCATTTGTATATCCTACTATGGATATGATCGGTATCCCCTTTTCAGCCCTCCTCCGCTTTCTCTCGTGCCTCCCTCTGCTCAGATGCCTTAGCCTCTTTTCAAGGTAATTGATCCGATCCTTTGTTTTACGTCTGTCTATTTCGAGCTTCATCTCTCCAGGCCCTCTCCCTCCTATACCACCGGCGAGCCTCGATAGAGCTGTTCCCTTTCCTGTTAGTCTTGAGAGCCTGTATTTCATCTGCGCAAGCTCCACCTGGACCTTTCCGTCACGGCTGTGAGCCCTTCCTGCGAATATATCCAGGATTAGTTGGGTTCTGTCTATAACCTTCAGTTCGGTGATGTTTCCTATCTCCCTAACCTGCACCGGGGTCAATTCCTGGTCGAATATTATGATCGTGGCGTCCTTTTGGAGCGCAGTAATGATGAGATCCTTTAACCTCCCCATACCGAGGAGGTATTTGGGGTTTATCTCTTTCGGCCTTTGGAGTATTGCATCAAGCACCACAACGTCGGCGGAGCGGGCCAACTCCTTAAGCTCATTCAACGACTCCTCCTGGTCCGTCCTACTGTCTCTGGATACACTAACAAGTATGGCCCGTTCCCTCCTGTCTTCCACATCCCTCACAAGATACCTGCCCATCTCCCTTTCCAGTGCAGAGACAAGACCGTTGCAGTCGATATCAAGTTTATGAAAGGATTGAGAGGGGAGGATAGTAAGTACCTTGTCATCCTGGTTGACAGGCAGGAGGTGGGAGATGTATATATTCCCTGGAAGACCGTTCTGCAGCACACCTACGGCTGCCATAAGATCAAGCCTTAAAAGGGCGAGGTCTGTCAGATCGTCCTGACTTAGGGGTTCGTCCTTAAGATGGGTATGGATACAGCGTATGCCGCGGAGCCGCTTTTTACCAAGGGGGTAGTCCGGGAGGACTGGGATCACTATTTCACGTTCTGTTCCTACTATGACTGTGACTACTATCCCCTTCCTGTTCAAAACGATCCCGATCTGTCTTCCAGTGTCCCTTGACAGTTCCGTAAGGTATCTTCCGAGTTCGGGTGTGATCACCTGTGCGGGTGGGATCCGGCGGTTATATATCTTCTCCAGCCGTTTTGTTTGGTTTGCCTTAAGGCCTGCTGTGTTTCCGTAGATATGCTTGATAGATAACCTCCTCTTTTAATATAACATATTTTTGGAGACCTTTCTGAAAATATCAGGCTGTCAATACTGAAGAGGGCGGATATGAGGAACACAATTAAGCCGACCGGTCTTAAGGAACCTCTGAATAATTCATCCCTGAATTATTCAGAGACGAAAAAGAAAAAGTGCGATTTCCCTTTTTCTCACATTTTCAATGACTTACAGCCATTGAAAATTGTGGCATATCCCTGTGCCGCGCGGAAGGTCTGAATAAATCAGACCTTCCTTAGATGTGGTTGTTGTTCATATTTTTTTGGCTGAAAAGGTATCTCGGTCTGTGGTAGAATGCAATTCCGGTACCTACTGTGATCAAGACAGGTAAAGTATATAGCATCATACACTGGTGCAAGACTTCCAGTCCAGCGAGCCTGCCCCCAGCAGCCTGATGAATTAGAGGGGTTCTCCAGTAAACCGCCAGGAGAATACAGCGTTGACAAGCAATATATTGGTGATATGGATATCGGACTTGTAAGAATGCGCTATACCCCCTATGGGGGGGCGGAGGTGTTTATATCAAGATTTGTGGAGGGGTTGCTCAAGAAGGGACATAAATGTCATATATTCGCATCCAAGTGGGATACCGTTACGGATGATAAGCTGCTGTTCCACCGCGTAAAGACCTTGAAGGGCCCCTCTTTTCTTAAGGCCGTCACTTTTGCCGCCAACTCTTCACGCCTCCTCAAAGAGTCGCCTCTCGACCTTGTAATAAGTTTCGACAGGACACTATGTCAGGATATATACAGGGCCGGCGACGGCTGCCATAAGGAGTGGCTCCGGCAAAGATCGAAGGTGCTGCCTCCGGTAAAGAGGATTGTAACATATCTCAATCCCTTGCACCTTACATACCTACTGCTGGAAAGGAGACTATTTGGCAGCAAACGCCTCAAGGTCGTTATAACCAACTCCAACCGTGTCAAAAGAGAGCTGATGAGCCATTATAAATTGCCCGAGGAAAGGATATGTGTTATATACAACGGGGTAAATCTGGACAAATTCCTGCCCTCCGAAAGGCCTGGATTGAGAGGGATCTACCGAAACACCCTTGGCTTGAAAAGCGATAGCGTAGTCCTGCTGTTCGTTGGTTCCGGTTTCGAGAGAAAAGGACTGGCTTTTCTGATAAAGGCGGTGGATATCCTTAAGAAAAGAGAGGGGCGTTCGGTCAAACTGGTTGTTGTCGGCAAGGGTAATATCAGGAAGTACAGGAATATGGCAAATAGACATGGTATTGGCGGCGATATAATCTTCACAGGACCCATAAAGGATACTCTTGGTTACTACTATGCATGTGATATATTTGTATTACCTTCGATTTATGAGCCTTTCAGCAATGCCTGTCTTGAGGCCATGGCCGCAGGACTCCCTGTAATCACCTCACGTAGAAACGGTGTATCCGAGATAATCTCACAGGATCAAGAGGGTGGGATTGTGGAGGACCCGACGGATCCGGAACAGATAGCTGCAAGCATTCTCCCTTTTCTGGGCGGAGATAAGAGGGAAAAAGCCGGGATCGCCGCCAGAAAGAAGGCTGAAAATTTCAGTATAGAAGGTAATATTGATAAATTTCTTGAAATCGTCGAGGGGATGGGGTGAAGGATGTCTTGAGCCTCGAGAGGGGGCTGTCCATAATTAACCGCTTCGTTGAGGCAAAGGTCCTTGTGGTGGGGGATCTCATAATGGATCACTTTATATGGGGGGATGTCAAGAGAATCTCTCCGGAGGCGCCTGTGCCTATTGTAAATGTGAAAAATGAAAGTCTCATGCTTGGTGGAAGCGCCAATGTAGCGCATAATATATGCAGCCTTGGCGCCGCCGGTTTGATCTGCGGAGTCATAGGAAAGGACGGGGATGGTAGAAGCCTTCTCAGGGAATTGAAGTCCCTGGGCATACCCGGCGAGGGTGTTGTGGTGGAGGAAGGCAGGCCTACCACTATTAAGACCAGGGTTATAGCTCATGGCCAGCAGGTAGTCAGGTTCGATAAGGAGATGAAAGAAGGCATCACGCCGGAGACAATGGGAGTAGTGATAGACCGTATAAGGACCTCCATAGACCATATTGATGTCATCGTAATCTCCGATTACTCAAAAGGTCTCGTCACAAAAGAACTTACCAGAAAGGTGGTGGGACTTGCAAAGAAGAATGGAAAGAAGGTCGTAGTTGATCCAAAGGTCAAGCATGCGGACTACTACAGTGGCGTTACCGTCGTGACACCGAACAATGATGAAGCGTCGCAGATATCAGGAATAGAGATAGACTCCGACGAAACCCTCTCGATGGCGGGGAAGAAGCTTTTAAGACGGTTTAGCTCGGACGCAGTCCTCATAACCAGAGGGGAAAATGGTATGAGCCTCTTCGAAAGGGGCAAAAAGGTATGCCATATTCCGACTATCGCAAGAGAGGTATATGATGTCAGTGGTGCCGGTGACACCGTGGTTGCAGTCATGTCTTTGGCACTGGCCCTTGGGGCATCTTACATGGAAGCTGCAGCGTTGGCCAACTTTGCTGCAGGTATCGTAGTTGGAAAGATCGGGACGGCGACTGTAAGTGTGAAAGAGTTGTCAATGGTTGTCTCCAAGATCTTAGGCTAGGCCGGCGCATATACAGGCTCATTGTCTATGATATACGACATTGGATATAGTCGACAGCCGGAAGACCGGAAAAGACTCCATCAGGATAATGTCTGAGCCGAGGGTGCCTCCTCCCGTTAAAGTTGTTTCCAGCCTCTTCACGGCAGACGATGGCCTGATGCATGAGGTGCTTGAAAAACTGGAGGATCATCTTGGTCCAATAGACTTCATAAGCGAGAAGTTCGACTTTAGCCATACCGACTATTACGACAAGGAGTTCGATGGTCCTTTATACAGGAAGATTGTATCCTTTGAACGGCTTATAATTGCCGATAAGCTACCCTCTATAAAACTGTTTACTAACGGTCTGGAGGTTGACGGTTCCAGCATTGGCAAAAGACATATAAATATCGATCCGGGTTACATCGCCTTGGAAAAGCTCGTCCTCGCAAGTTGTAAGAATTTTGCCCATAGACTATACCTCGGTAATGGCATATTTGCGGAGATCACCCTTTCCTACAAAAGTGGGTATGGTTTTCTTCACTTCGACTGGACCTATCCTGACTACAGGGATACGAGGATAAAGGGCACATTTATGGAGATCAGGAAACGTTACAAAGAGCAGTTCGAGGCATTGAAGAGATGATAAAGAGCATGACAGGTTATGGCGGTGGCTTATTTGTGGTGGATGGAAGGGAGTTTTTCCTGGAGGCGAGGAGTGTAAACCACCGCTTTTTAGACTTCAAGATCAGATTGCCCGATAGGTCTTTAAGCCTGGAAGGTAGGATAAGGAGCGCTATAAAGGAGAGGTTTTCAAGAGGCTATTTCTCCGTCTCAGTATGCCCTGCAGGGGATCTCTCCGGAGACCTTGATCTAAATATTCCGCTGTCGAAGAGCTGTTACAATACCCTTAATAAGTTGAGAGAAGCGTTGGATGTGGAGGAGGAGGTCACCATTTCCCATCTGCTCTCCTTTAAGGAACTCCTTATAAACAGATATAGCCCCGGCAATCTGGATTGTGATGCATTCAAAGAGGCGTTGCTTAAGGCCCTTTCTCAACTGGATGAGATGAGGGCAGAGGAGGGTGAGAACCTCGCAGACGATATCAACACAAGACTCTCGGCACTTGAAGAGATGGCTGTACGAGTGGAGGCGATGTCATCGGTCGTAACGGAGAAGTACAGAGAGAGGCTGAACGCTAGACTCTCACATATGGCGGACCTGCACGTGGATGAGGCCAGGTTATTAACAGAGGTCACACTGCTTGCGGAGAGATCCAACATCACGGAAGAGGTCGTGAGGGCCAAGAGTCATATAGATCTCTTCAGAAGGTTCATGACATCGGAAGACCCTGTGGGCAGAAGAATGGACTTTCTTTGTCAGGAACTGCAAAGAGAGTTAAATACCATCGCCTCCAAGGCAAATGACACCGAGATATCCCATGTAGTGGTGGACATGAAAGGAGAGCTTGAAAAGATCAGGGAGCAGGTTCAGAATATTGAATAAGGGAGATACAACGAGCGTTACGGGCACCGAGAAAGGTACTCTCTTTGTGGTCTCCGCCCCCTCCGGCGCCGGCAAGACCACATTGTGCCGAAAGGCGATTGAATACTTCGATGGCATCTCTTTCTCGGTGTCTTATACAACCAGGAGCTCCAGGAAGGCGGAAATAGATGGTATAGACTATCACTTCATAGATGAAGGGATGTTTCAGGATATGATAAACCGGGGAGAATTCCTGGAATGGGCGGAGGTTCACCATAAGCTATATGGCACGTCCAGAAAGGATGTTACAGCCCTCATTGACAGGGGATACGACGTGATAATGGACATAGATGTGCAGGGCGCCAGGCAGGTGAAAAAAAGGCTCCCCGGTGCTGTCTACATCTTTATCCTCCCTCCATCACTTGAAGCCTGCGAAGAGAGGCTGAGGAAAAGGGGGAAGGACAGCAATACAGATATCGCCATGAGGGTCAATGTTGCGAAGAGTGAGATCAAGGATCTTGAACTTTACGACTTCATAATCATCAATGATAACCTTGCTAGTGCGTTTGAGACATTGAAATCGATCATAATAGCCAAGAGAAGCGAGAGGAAGCGTATGTTTGGCAAGGTCAAGAGGTTATTTCCTGACATCTTTACAGGAGATTTGTACTGAACATGCATCGAAAGCGCCTGTCTGCCGTGCGACGCACCTGTCCACCAGGATTGACAGGCGGCGGGCAGACATGCATTTCCTGCAGCAAGTTGCAGTGAGCTTCAATTGCAGTGCCGACACGTTTTCTTATGCTACTTACTATAGACATCGGTAATACCAATGTAGTTATCGGGGGCTATGAAGGAAGCAGTCTTAAGGTCCACTGGCGGATAGCTACAAAGAGCGGCATGACTGTAGACGAGTGCGGTATCATGTTGATGAACCTCTTCTCCTATTCGGAGTATAAACCGGGCGAAGTGGATGGTGTGATCACGGCGTCCGTCGTCCCTTCCTTAACCGATGTCTTTCTGGACATGTCGGAACGTTTCTTTGGTTTGGCGCCCCTCGTCGTCGGTCATGGGCTGAAGACCGGTATGCCCATTCTCACAGACAACCCGAAGGAGGTGGGGGCGGACAGGATAGTGAATGCTGTAGCCGCCTTTGAAAAGTATGGTGGATCTACAATCATAATAGACTTCGGCACAGCCACCACCTTCGACTGTGTATCGGGAAAGGGAGAGTATATGGGAGGCTCCATAGCCCCTGGTATAGATATCTCACTCGACGCACTCTACCACAAGGCCGCCAAGTTGCCGAGGGTCGAGATGCACAAACCCAAGAGGGCATTGGGGAAAAACACCGTAGAGAGCATACAGTCGGGGATATTCTATGGATATCTTGGGCTTGTAAGGGGAATCTTGGATGGCTTAAAGAGGGAAGTAGGCAATCTCCCGACTGTTATAGCGACCGGAGGGATAGGCCGAACTATTTTGACGGACGGTAAGATGGTGGATGTTTTTGACGAATTCCTGACCATGGACGGCTTGAGGATCCTTTACGAGAGGAATAGATGATGGAGGCAACCCCTGAAAAGCAGCAGTTTGAAGCCGGACTTGCCATGCTGGGCAGAGATGATGTGAATGGCGCGCTTAAGGCCTTTGAAGGGGCCTACAGGCATGACAATGAGGAGCCGAGATACATGTCATACTATGGACTCTGTATAGCCGCTAGACGCGGTGCAATAGGGATGGGCATTAACCTGTGTGTCGCCGCAATCAAAAAGGAGTTCAGGAGAGCGGAGTTCTACTTGAATCTTGGAAGGATTTACAAGATGACAGGCAATAGAAAAGGTGCAACAAATGCATTCCGAAAGGGATTGCGGTTTGACCCGAAGAGCGAACCCTTGAAGAAGGAACTGGCCGACTTGAGGGTGGGAGGATCGAGAATGATCCCATTCATCAAGAAGCCGAACCCCTTAAGCAGGTTGCTTGATCTGGTCTTTGGAAAGGAAACTGGCATATCCATTCACAAGCAGAGGAGAAGAGGTTTTATCTTAACGACAGCAAAAGGTGAAACTCATTCAAAGATATAGTAGACAAGTTTAATGTATCCCTTGAACTTAAAAGAGGGAGACGGCACAGCAAGAAACTCCGGATCAAGGTACGCGAATCCGGAGTAGGGAGCGTATTTATTGTGTCGTATAGTATCTTGAAGATTTATGGATATCCCGCCCCACATTAAGAGGTTGCTACTGGAGACCACTCCCAGGGAGACCCGGCTACGGGCGGCGGAGGGACTGATCCCTTTGGAGCCCCACGAGCTTGTTCTAGCCCTCTTCTTCCTCTCGGGGGACAAGGACCCTGAGATTTCAGTGTCTGCCGGGAGATCCTTCTCAAATTTGCCGAAGGATACGGTCATGAACGCGCTTAATGCAAACCTGGAACCTCGGGTACTAAGAAAGGTGATCGAGGTGTACGGTGATGATGATGCTGTAATGATGATGGTAGTCCTGAGTGACAATATCGACGATGCTACTATGGTCCATATTGCGAGTCGTGCCTCGGAAGAGGTGCTTAGGATTATAGCAAACGATGGGAGGAGGATGGTATCTAACCCGGCCTTGCTTTCCGCCCTGAAGGATAACCCAAACTTCACCGAACATATGGAACAAATTTCGGATCTTCTCCATCTATCCGGGGGAAAAACAACCGACGATGGGGGTGAAGATAAAATGCCATCCTTAGGCAGTGAATTGGCCGAAGATGCGGACGCGACCCCTGAGAAGAAGAAGGGGAACATATACCGGAAGATTCAAGGTATGAACGTAGGCCCCAAGATAAAACTTGCCTTGCTCGGAAACAAGGAGGCCAGAGATCTCCTCATTAAGGATCCCAATACAATGATATCATCGGCGGTCTTGAAGAACCCGAGAATTACCGATGAAGAGGTCTTGAAGGTTGTGAAGTCAACGGCTGCATCGGACAGCGTGTTGAGGCTAGTAGCAAGGAACAAGGGATTTCTGAAGAACTATTCCATAAAGCTCGGCCTTGTGATGAATCCGAAGACGCCTCTTGCCATCTCCATGCGTCTCATTAAGGATCTAAGGGCGAAAGATATCAAGGACCTTTCCAGGAGTAAGAATGTTCCAAGTGCCATCTCCAGTACGGCCAAGAAGATGAGCGAACGTAAAAAATGACGGGATTGTCGCAGAAAAACAAGCAGATACCGGCAATATTTATATAATGCCTATAGGGTTTCACCAGTCTATCGCGGGTGGCATATCTATGGCCCCTGAGAGGGCGAGGGAGCTGGGATGCGATGCCCTTCAGTTCTTCTGTCATAGTCCAAGGAATTGGAATTCTATCAAGATCTCAGAAGGCGAGAAGGAAGATTTCCTGTCAAGAGTAAGGTCTTACGGGATCCGGTCAACCGCTATACATTCATCATACTTAATCAACCTGGCATCGCCAGATGAGATTCTCTTCAAGAAGTCAGCCGGCCTCCTGATAAAAGAGCTTGAAATCGGAGAGGAGTTGGGGGTAGACTTCCTTATCGTTCATCCGGGCAGCACGAGGGGCAGGGATGTCGATTTCGGTATAAAGCGTGTCAGAGAGGCACTTACTTTTATATCCAGAAGCAGGTGCGGCTCCACCGTAACGCTTCTCCTGGAAAATACAGCCGGCAGTGGCCATGCCTTGGGTGGAAGCCTTGTTGAGCTGAAAAAGATCATGGATGGCCTCGACTGCATAAGATTAGGTATATGTTTCGATACATGCCATGCCTTTGCAGCCGGCTATGAAATCTCCGGTCATGGAGATGTGGACAGACTGGTCGATAATATAAGAGGAGAGGTTGGTCTTGAGTCCTTGAGGTTGATCCATCTTAACGACTCAATGGCTCCTTTGGGTTCCAATGTCGACCGGCATCAACATCTGGGAAGCGGCAGGATAGGCTTGGAAGGGCTGGGTGCCTTAATAAGGCACCCAGCCCTTCGTGAGATACCTATAATCATGGAGACCCCCAAGGGATCGGAAAAGGACGATCAGCGGAACCTATCTGTTCCAGAAAGCTCCTTGTAGTACCTGGCCGGGAAGGGACAATTACGGAGGCTTAGATGAAGATCATAGTAGTCGGGGCAGGGGTGGTCGGCTATTCCATTGCCAGAAGGCTTTCGGATGAAGGGCACGATGTAATTATAATTGAGAAGGACGAACGTGTGGTAAGATCGCTACAGGAGAATCTCGACGTCAAGATCATAAAGGGAAGCGGCAGTAGCCCCGGTGTGCTTATAGAGGCAGGGATAGAACACTCCGATATGGTGATAGCCGTAACAAACAGTGATGAGGTAAATATGGTGGCATGCCTCATTGCCGGAAGTCAGTCCATGGTACCGAAGAAGATCGCCAGGATACGAGACCTGGACTACTTGAGCTATACAAAGATATTCGAACAGGACTATCTGGATTTGGACTTAAATATAAACCCGGAGTTGGTTACCGCGGAGAGGATTAACAAGATCATAGAGATTCCCGGCGCCGTTGATGTCATAGACTTCTTTGATGGGGGACTGAAGTTGATAGGATCGAGATTGACCGTCGATTCACCGGTGGTCGGCAAGCGCGTGCGTGATCTGAAGGACTTCCATCCGGATCATAGTGTTATCCTTGTCGCCATATATCGTGCTGGGGAGACCATAATTCCCCAGGGGTCAACCATGCTCAAAGCGGACGATCTTCTCTTTGCCGTAACCTTGCCAGGGGAGACAAGGCACATCCTAACCATGCTTGGTAAAGGGGAGAGGAGCGGCAGGAGGGTGCTCATAGTAGGCGGAGGTGATATCGGCTATTATCTGGCAGAACATCTTGAGGGCAAGGGGTACAAGGTAAAGATAATAGAGAGGCGTGAGGATCGGTGCGCCCTCCTTGCGGAGAGGTTGAATAAGACCATCGTAATAAACGGTGACGGCACAGACCAGGCCCTCCTTGCTGAGGAGAATATCTTCGACGTGGATACCTTCGTAGCGGTAACAGACGATGAAGAGGTCAATATCCTTACATCGCTGCTTACCAAGAGGCTTGGTGTAGGGAGGTCAATGGCCCTGGTAGATAAGTCCGAGTATATCTCCATGGTATCTACTGTAGGGATAGATGTGGCGATCTCTCCGAGACTGACATCCGTAAGCAGTATTCTGCGGTTCATCAGGAGGGGTAATATCCTGTCTGTAACAACATTACTGGAGGAGAGGGTCGAGGCTATAGAGGTTGTAGCCATGGAGACCTCCGAGATCACCGGTAGACCGATAAAGAATATGAGGCTTCCACGTGAGGTGGTCATAGGTGCCATAGTAAAGGACGATAAGGTCACTATACCGGTCGGTGATACCGTAATACACCCCGGAGACAAGGTCATACTCTTCGCCCTTCCCAGGTTCGTGCCTAAACTGGAGAAGCTCCTCATGGTCAAACCGGAGTTCTTCTAAATGAGAATCAGGCCCGTTCTGTATATAATCGGCGTGATTAATATCTTCGTCGCGCTATTCATGCTCGCTCCCCTTGCCGTATCGGTCATCTTTAAAGATGGCGACACCAATGCCATATTATGGTCTCTATTGATTACTGCCGCCTGCGGACTGGGGTTATACCTGATATTCAGGAGTGGACCGACGGAACTGAACCACAGACAGGGCTTCCTTGTTGTAGCCATTGCATGGCTCGATATAGGCTTTTTCGGGGCACTTCCCTTCTTTTTCTCAGGCGTATTCGATACCTTTGTCGACGCCTACTTTGAATCCGTATCGGGCTTTACCACAACAGGCGCCTCGGTGCTTACATCCATAGCAGGCCAACCACACGGGATACTCTTCTGGAGGAGCATGACCCATTGGCTGGGCGGTATGGGGATAGTAGTCCTCTCACTTGCCATATTACCACTCTTGGGTGTCGGCGGAATGCAGCTCTACAAGGCGGAGGGATCTATCGCCTCGGTGGACAAGTTCGTCCCAAGGGTGACGGAGATGGCGAAGATACTCTGGCTGGTATACATGGTCATGTCCTTCGTCATGGTCGTCTTCCTTCTTATGGGGGGTATGGGTCTATACGATGCGTTCATCCATGCCTTCGGCACACTATCCACCGGTGGTTTTTCAAACCAGGATATGAGCGTAGGGCACTACAACAGCGTTATAATAGAGACGATCATAGTGGTTTTTATGTTCCTTGGGGCGACAAACTTTACACTCCACTACCAGTTCTACCATAAAGGTTTAGGGGCATATGTACGCAACAGGGAGTTTCGTCTTTACTTCTTTTTGGTCATTTCAGCCATCATACTGGTTACACTCAATCTCAGGCTTGCATTTTACGATAGCATATCTCAGTCTTTTAGGTATGCGGTATTTCAGGTGGTTTCGATACACACCACAACCGGCTTCAGCTCCGTGGACTTTGCCCGGTGGCCTGCCCTCTCGCAGCTTATACTGTTCATGACGATGTTCCTAAACGGATCGGCCGGTTCCACTTCAGGTGGAATAAAGTGTATGCGTATTCTGATCCTTGCCAAATCGGTTCGCCGTGAGATTTATCGCCTCATACATCCTCGCGCCGTAATACATATTAAATTAGGCGGTACCGTTGTGTCCCCTGAAGTGGTAAACGGTGTCGTAGGATTTACCTTTCTATATATGCTTATCTTTGCCGTGGCTGCACTGATCCTGGCCGCTTTAGGGGTCGATTTCGTATCGGCCATTACGGCATCTGCCACTACAATAGGCGGTATAGGCCCTGGTCTGAGTGCACTCGGTCCTGACAGTAACTACAGCGCTATACCGTTTTTGGGAAAATGGATCCTCATACTGAACATGCTTATGGGGAGACTGGAGATATACACACTCATAATACTCTTTACCCCTACCTTCTGGCGGGGTTGACGGTCTCCGTCCATGAAGGGTTGTCTTTTTCACTGTGCCTGATTATACCCATCGTATCCCCAGTGTGGTTTCCGTAATCCCATGTTTTTGACTGCTTCCTAGACAATCTATCCGCGACGGTGTTGCTCCAGAGGGTTATCCGGCTTTAACTCCTTGCCAAAACACTTGTTCCGAAAATAACGTTCCCATTCCATTTCTTGTTAAAGCGCCGCATCCCGCATAAAATGGTAGAATGGCTGGCTGAAGCTTAAAAAATTTGTTCCTCGTGCTCTGTGGCAACATTCCTTTGTTCTTACAACCAGCCAGGTCAGTTTCGCTATCGGGGTCTCAGGCCGCCAATTGATTCCGACCTCATGCTCTACCATTCGGCTGGATCACTGTTCAGAGGTTTA
>WGFD01000263.1 GCA_015492395.1 Deltaproteobacteria bacterium
AATGCCTAGCCGCCTGTCTGCCGGCCAATCCTGGCGGACAGGTACCGGTGCAACGGCCGACAGGCGCTCGCGATGCATGCTCATTCCTTCCCACCCGTCTCAGCCGGACGGATGGCCTGTTTGTTCCCCTCGCCATCAATGTTGACAAAGGTGATATTCGTCTCGAAGACCAGCTCCTCATGGCCGGATTCGATCGAGTCGCTGAAGACCCTTGCGTTGTAAGTAACCGAGGTATTGCCCAGTCTCGTGCGCTTGGTGTCGAACCTGAGTACCGAACCAAGGCGGATACTCCTCCTGAAGACCACATTATCGAGGCCTATGGTTACAAACCTGCGACCTGGGAACTCCAGATTCGCCGTGATGTAGCCGTACTCATCCACCCAATGGAGGAGCCATCCTCCAAAGAGATAGCCGTAGTGGTTCAAGTGCTCAGGCAGCACCAGCTTGTGGTTCTGCATACCCCCTTCACCCAGATAGGGCCGTTTCAACTCAGAGGGAACCCGCTGTAGCCCGCCCTTGTGGCAAAAAAACCGTAAAGGTCGTGCCATCGCCGACCTTACTACTGACTTCGACCCTCCCGCCATGGGCCTCGACAACGCCCTTCACGATAGAAAGCCCCAGTCCGCTTCCGGCAACACCGGCCCTGCTCGTATCAACACGGTAGAATCTTTCGAAGATACTGCCTATATCGGCTTCCGCGATCCCCACACCGGTATCGGATACCGATACCACCCCATAGCCGTCCGCATCGTTCATATCTATATCCACCGTCCCTCCCCGCTTGTTATACTTGATAGCATTGTCAACGATATTTGTAAAGGCCTCCAGAAGTTTTTCCCTATCCCCACGGATCCTGACATGTCTATCTTTCATGTATATCTTTACCTCCCGGCCGCTTGCAGAAGGCTCAAGGAGAATCAAGACCCTGGCCAGTATATCTTTAAGGTCCAGGTCGGCAAGCAGGAGGAACGATGCCCTGCCGCTGTCGAGTTCTGAGACCTCAAGTATCCTGTTTACCAATTCAGTCAACCGCCGTGCAGTTTCTCCTATCTTACGGATCGCCCCTTCGTACTCACCGGCCGTTCTTTTTCTTCGAAGCATCACGTCACAGGTACTCTTTATGACCGTTGCAGGGGTCCGCAGCTCGTGTGATGCGTCCGAAAAGAACCGTTTCTGCCTAGCGAAAGACTCTTCAAGGCGCGAGAGCATGGTGTTGAAGCCGGCGGCAAGGGGGCGGAGCTCCGCAACAGTGCCTTCATCGATCCTCTCGTTAAGGTTCTTCTCTGTTATGGTCTCGATCTTCTTTGAAAAGATCTTCAGGGGCCGCAAAGAGTGCCCGGTGATAATCAGCATCCCCAGGCCGGACAGGACAAAGACGGAAGGGAATACCAACAGTATGGCGCCCCTGAATAAGGCAAGGAGTTCATAAGAGTCCTCTAGCGACTTGGATGCCTGAACGGTAACAGTGACACCGCCGTCCAGATGGAAGGTTTCGTTAAGAAGCCTCAGTGGCGAGTTTCCGGGACCGATAATGGTGCTGGTTGTAGGCTCATCTGATTCCACCGCAATCGGAAGGGTGGCGTCCACACTCCCCAGGGACGGTGAACGGGCTATCACCCTGCCGTCACGCGACACTATCTGGTAATAATGGCCCGAAAGGGGAAGGGCATAATCTCCGGCCTCGACTTCGGAGAGCTCAATATCTAGAATCCCCTCATCCACATCCATGAGTCCGGCTATGAGCTGGACCTTAGAGTGGAGATGGGTGTCGACGGAACCGATGACTATATATTCCAGTTCGTAATACAGAAAGAATCCCAGTCCGGTCATAACAACAAAGAATACCGAAAGGAACCAGGCTATAAGCCTGAACTTTACGGAAGAGAGCATGGACCTACTCCTCCGGCCCCTTCAGCATGTAACCGACACCCCTCACGGTATGGAGGAGCTTCTTCTCAAAGCCCCTGTCTACCTTGTTCCTGAGATAGTTCATATAGACATCCACGATATTTGAATCCTTATCAAATGTCTCGTCATAGATATGTTCCGTTATCTCCATCCGGCTGACGACGCTGTTTTTATTATAGGCAAGATACTCGAGAAGGGCGTACTCTCTCGCCGATAGTTTGATGGTACCTCCTCCCCTCTTAACCGCATGGCTCGCCGTATGAATCTCGAGGTCGCCTATGCGTATAGTCGCCTCCTTGGCAACCGTACCGCGGCGCAGGAGTGAACGGATACGCGCAAGGAGTTCCGTAAACTCGAAGGGCTTGGTAATATAGTCGTCCGCCCCCGTATCCAGCCCTTTTATCTTGTCCGAGAGTGTATCTCTTGCAGTAAGAAGGAGTACCGGAGTCGCGATCCCCTTCTTCCGCACCTCCGAGAGAAGGGAAAGACCGTCCATTACAGGCAGCATTATATCGAGAACGACGATATCCGCGGGCAGGTTCTCCGCCATATACAAGCCCTCTTCACCGTCACGGGCCACATCAACGCTGTAGCCTTCCTCCTCCAACCCCTTCTTTATGATGTCGGCAAGATCCTCTTCGTCCTCTACCAGAAGGATGCGCATAGCCGGATTATACCTCTGTGTCTCTCTTCTGCAAATACCTTTTCCCGTGCAGCATGGAGAACAGAAGAGCGCCTCTGTCGTGGATGGTATGGACTATGAGCCCGCCCATGTGGGCCACAATGAAGAATATAATGAATCCGAAACCAAACTCGTGTATCTCTTCAGCCACCTCCTTCATGAGCTCGCTGAACCCACACCGAGTCCTCCGGTTATGAGGCTGCCGGGGAAGATGTCGAACTCGACCCCTGCCAGCAGTATCCCTGTCACAGCCTGGAGGGCAAGGACGAAGAAGAATGCGAGATAGAAGAGTGAAGCGAGTGGGTTATGCCCCATCGACACGGGTGGTTCCGCACGGCATCCGCCGAGGTACCACTTGATGTTAGCCCATATAGAAAGCCACCTCTCCCCGGTATAGGGGATCATATCGGAAAATCTCGCGTACTTATTGCCGGCAAAGCCCCAAACGACCCTCAGTATAAAGGTTACAGCAAGGATGCGCCCCACATAGGCATGCAACTCCTCGAGCATGTCCTCCGTCGACTCCCCCAGTCCGAATGCCTCGCTTCCCTCTGCACCAACGATAAGTATTATACCTAAATCCTGCAATCCTCTGTATAGCCGGCCGGGAAAGCCTGTTCATTGACAGCAGATCAACATTATGTCAACTTCCAGCCTGTTTTATCCCTGGGGTTGGCGCAATCTTTGTTAATAAGCTGCTGTAAATCCTCTTTACGATGTCAAAAGATGCTTTAGATCTTGCGTCAAGACGC
>WGFD01000264.1 GCA_015492395.1 Deltaproteobacteria bacterium
GGCCTGGGAAACTCTACATAGTCGCCACACCGCTTGGTAATCTCGAAGACATAACGGTGAGGGCCATAAACGTACTTAAAACGGTCCCTCTCATAGCCGCGGAGGATACACGGCGTACGAGAAAATTGCTCAACCATTATGGTATTGGCACCTCCCTCACCAGTTACCACGAGCATAACGACGAGATGAAGGGGAAGCGGCTTCTCTCGAAACTGGAGGAAGGGATTGACATAGCGCTTGTATCGGATGCGGGCACGCCTGGGATATCCGATCCGGGTTACAGGCTAGTCAGGCTTGCTATAGGTAGCGGGATCGAGGTTGTGCCCATACCGGGCCCCTCAGCGGTTATCGCCGTGTTGTCGGTATCGGGTCTACCTACGGACAGCTTTAGGTTCGAGGGTTTCGCTCCACCGCGGAAGACCAAGAGGAGGACCTTTATTCTTGGGCTCAAGGGCCTTAAAAAGACGGTGGTCCTGTATGAAGCGCCCAACAGACTAAAAGGGTTGCTGGAGGATCTCATTGAGATCCTGGGAGATCCCAAGGTCGTGGTGGCACGGGAGATGACAAAGATCCATGAAGATCTTATAAGGGGCAGGGCTTCAGAGGTCTTGGAGAGGTTCGAAGGAAGGGAAGTGAAAGGCGAGGTGGTGGTCGCTATCGGTCCCCAGGAGGCAGTGGCGAAGGAGGATATCCCCCTCGCCGGGAAGATAGAGCACTATACACGTCAGGGTTTTTCGCTGAAGGACGCCGTCAAGGCGGTTGTCGAGGAGACCGGCCTTCCCAGGAGGGAGGTTTACATGGAAGCCGTTAAGACCAGGGGAAGGAAAGAGAGGCTGGGGTGAAGAGCCGGCAGGCGAGGGCAGATAGGGTTTGCGGGTAGCCACCGGCTTTTATGGCTTGATAACGTTCGGGCCAATAAGGTAGAATAGGGCCGTTATGAAGAGAATAATACTGGGCATCATAATAGGCGCGGTACTGTTCTATTTATTCGTATATTATGGTGGTGCTGAATACCTTCAGTTGTTCGGCAACAAGACCGCGGAGGTGGGTATGGAACTGAAGCAGTACGAAAAGAGGTTGAGGGACTCAACTAAACGGGTCAGGGAGGTCGCGGGGGAGGCCGGAAAGAGGCTGAAGGAGCATGTGCCCTGAAGCCCGAGGGTTGGTTCTCAGCGACCTTCCACTGATGGTTTCAGAACGAATGGAAAGACCATCGAGATCGTGTTGGTTCCTACGTATACCTCCTCTAGCCGCAGTTCGGCCCTTCCCCTCTCCTCTTCGAACCGCCGGAATATGAGCAGCCTCGATACATTCTCCCCCGGCTTTACGGTGACGGCAAGGTCGTAAAACCGTCCCTCTACCTGGGAGAGTATAGTGCCGGCATCCACCCTTGCCCTGAGCAGATCGTACATGTCCGTATAGTCCATGGGCTTACTGTACTCCATCCTTCTGTCCAGAAGCGCCGTAAACGCGGGGTTGTATATAACGTTGTCTTCTGAGTTGTTGTAAATCTCCATTCGGAAGAGCGTAAAGCCGTACTCCGGCAGTTCCGCGAAGAAGGGGTGGCTCTTTTCCAGATCTTCGGTCGTGACAGGTATGACGGTAAACATAACAGGGCCGTTCCTGAATACAAACTTTCCGTTCGCAACACTGTATCCAGGGAGTTCAGGTCTGCCAGGGGAGAATACCTTCTTGCCCTTCGCCGACATGCAGCCTGCAATAAACTGGAGGAGGCAAAGCGCAGACAAGAGTAGAGCTATCTTCTTATTGTGAACCCTGTAAATTCTCCTGTATAGTCTTCCCATGATATATCTATGCCGCTGACCACCGCTCCGGGTGGACCTTTACGGCACCACTCTATCACCCTTTTTAATGGCTCTGCGCTACCTTCCAGCACCGCCTCTACACTTCCGTTGCATGTATTTCTTACCCAGCCGCTTACACCGTTTCTCATGGCGACTTCCTGTGTGCCGGCCCTGAAAAAGACGCCCTGAACCTTCCCATTGATCTCGATATGTACCCTCTTCTTTTTCATGGTGAAAGCATTTACGAAGTTGGTGAATTGTCCATCCCGGCCGCCCGTCTGGCGGCCTTCTTCATCCTGTATTGCGTGACCCACCGCTTTACCACGAAGTAGACGATTATGGAGAATATGGTGGATATGATTACATTTCCGACAAGGAAGACCACGGCGGCCCACTTCACCCCGTCATGCAGGTTGTAGTTCCTGACGACCTCGAGTATAATGTTCTTGTCTTCCCAGAATATGAGGGCGCCGACTACCGAGCTGAGTGTCCATACCAACGGCGTCGTAACAGGGTTCATCACAAAGCTGCCGAGGATGGCGGCACCTTTGTTTACCTTCAGGATATAAGAAAAGAATATGGCCAACAAGATTCCGAACCCGAACGTCGGCAAAAGCCCGGCCGCAACGCCGATTGCCGCTCCGACAGCAATCCTCTCCGGCGGATCGTTGAACCTCAGTACCCTGAGGTACATGTATCTTCCCCAGCGCTTAACCCTTACCAGGAGGGAGTGTTTTCTGGCGTTCTTCCGCTTCCTGCGGTTCTTACTATCCAGCATATGGCCTCTAAGTTCTCCTGCTCGGGATGTGATAAAAGGTATTTATGCGTCCCTCTTCACTTTTCCTATTATTATGGAACCTCTGAATAATTCATCCCTGAATTATTCAGAGACGAAAAAGGAAAAGTGCGATTTTTCTTTTTCTTACATTTTCAATGACTTACAGCCATTGAAAATGGCGGCATATCCCTGCGCCGCGCGAAAGGTCTGAATAAATCAGACCTTCCTTATAAATAAATAACATGAATAGGAACGATAGTGCCAGAAGAACTTCCTTATATATGTAATTGGTGGCGGGTGCACATGGAAGATGTCCGGTGGATAAGCGCAAAAAGGAACCGCTCCTTACAAGGGAGAAAAGAGTGAAGTATGAAGCCAATTTCCGATTTGACAAGACGATGATATTAGTGATAAATTGCAGCGTGTGTTTTCAGGGCGGTGCCGGAAGTCTCCGCCTGTAGGCGTATGACCGAAACTGGGATATCCAAGGGGTGTAGTATGTATTTCAGACGTTGTTTTCTGCTCCTGCTTCTGTTGACTGCGCCGGTGATTGCAGGTTGTTCCGTCAAGGGTCGGCCCGTGGCCGTCGATTCACCTTACTATCCGTTGGACAAACTTGAAGAGGGCTCTATCCTCCATGTACCGACGGGTACGCTCATTACTAAAGATCAACTCTTCTCCTATCTATTTCATCTCCCTATCGTTTATGTCGGCGAGATACACGACAACCTGGAGCACCACAAAGTGCAGCTCGACGTCATAAGAACCATGTTCGAAAGGTATCCTGGCAAGATAGCCGTAGGCATGGAGATGTTCAGGACCTCTTCACAGACCGACCTGGACAGGTGGGTCGATGGTGAAATGGATGAGAAGGAGTTCTATAAGGTTTGGCACAGGAACTGGGGTATCGACTACGAGTACTACAGGGACATTCTGGAGTATGTCCGTGATAAGAAGATTCCCATCCTGGCCTTGAATGCCTCAAAGGAGCTTATAAGGGCGGTCGTCCACAGAGGTGTCGAGGAAGTGGATGAGGATGTGAAGGAGTTATTGCCCGAGATGGATGAGTCCGACCGGTTCCATCGCGCGATGGTACGGGCGGTATTCGGTGATCCAAGCCACAAAGGGATGGACTTCGACCAATTCTACAGGATACAGCTCTTGTGGGAAGAGACCATGAGCCGCAGGATCGCGGACTATATGAGGGATGCCGACGACAACGAGCGAATAGTTGTGCTGACGGGCGGCGGTCACATAAACTATGGCTTCGGTATTCCAAAGCGGGTTTTCAGGCGGTTTCCAGAGCCTTATGTGACGGTTCTCCTCATGGCGCCGAAGGTTGTTGGCAACATAGAACAGGTACGGGAAAAGGAGATAGAGCTCCTTAAGGTGCAACTGCCTACCGTGCCGCTCCATGTGGCTGACTTCGTCTGGTCTACAGGATACGAGACCCTTGCCGGCAAGAGGCCTAAACTGGGCGTCCACCTCAAAGAGGGAGAGGGGCGGATGAGGGTGATATCTGTGAAGAAGGGGTCGGCTGCGGAGAAGGGAGGCATAAAAGAGGGTGACATCATAGAAGACCTGGACGGTGAACCTGTGAAAGAGTTCTCGGATCTGACGTACCTGCTGGGGCTGAAGAATATGGGCGATGAGACTACTTTGGGCATCTTCAGGGAAGGCAAGCGTTACAGGATCAAGGTGTACTTTGAGAAAGAAGAGGGAAAGGAGTAGGCCTGGAGTACGCGGAGGGCCTGTCTGCGCGCAAGCACTCGTTGCGCATTTGCAATGGATAATTTTTGCTTCTTATGCTATAAAGTTATTATATTCAAAGGAGGTAAACCATGCCGATAGGGATGACACTAATGAAGTTTATCCTGGAAGAGCAGAGGAAATTTCCGAATGCGTCGGGTAATTTCACCGGGCTCATATCGGATCTCGCCATCGCCGCGAAGGTAATCTCCCGAGAGGTCAATAAGGCCGGACTCATCAATATTCTCGGCGCCACCGGTTACTCAAACGTCCAAGGTGAAGAGGTGCAGAAGCTGGATGAGTATGCCAACACGGTCATCGTCGGCTCTATGGAGCATGGTGACTACCTCTCTGCGATGGCCTCTGAGGAGATGGAAGGCATCTATGCGGTGCCGGAAAGGTATCCCAAAGGCAACTACCTTCTCGTGTTCGATCCACTCGACGGTTCGTCTAATATCGATGTGAACATTAGCATAGGTACGATATTTTCCGTCCTGCGCAAGAAGGAGAGGGGTAAAAAGGTTACGGTGGAAGACTTCCTGCAACCTGGTACAGAGCAGGTCTGCGCCGGGTACATACTGTACGGCTCCAGCACAATACTCGTATATACATCGGGCTATGGCGTCCACGGTTTTACCCTGGACCCTAGCGTGGGAGAGTTTATACTCTCTCATGAGAATATAAGGATCCCCGATAAGGGGACTATATTCAGTATAAACGAAGGTAACAGCCGTTACTGGTATGACGGTACCAAGAACTATATAAAGATGCTGAAGAGCAGGACGACCATTTCCGCCCGCTATGTGGGTTCCCTTGTGGCCGATTTCCACAGAAATCTCATAAAGGGAGGTATATTCCTCTATCCCAAGGACCGGAGGGCAAAGAATGGCAAACTCCGTCTTTTATACGAGGCGAACCCTCTGTCCCTAATAGTGGAACAGGCCGGTGGGGCTGCCACCACAGGGGAAAAGAGGGTTCTCAAGATTGTGCCGAAGGAGCTGCACCAGCGGGTTCCACTCATTATAGGCAACAAGAGGGATGTGATCGAGGCGGAGAGGTACTGGCAGGAGTCGCTGACCGCTGTCGTGTAAGTGGTATTTTGGGAGGAGCTATGACCATAACAAAGGACGATGTAAATAAGGTCGCCACTTTGGCCCGTCTGGCGCTTACCGGAGAGGAGGAGGAACTCTACACGGAGCAGCTTGCCAGGATACTTGCCTACATAGAAAAACTGGGAGAGGTGGATACCGAGGGGGTAGAACCTGCCACACATACCGTTCTCTTGGAGAATCGTCTAAGAGAGGACGAAGTAAGGCCGTCACTGCCCCGCGAAGAAGCTCTGAAAAACGCCCCCTCGGCAGACAGGGGCTGCTTCAAGGTGCCCAAGATTATAGAGTAATGATAGCCCCGCATTCGCTTTAAGCGTCATCTTTGTGAAATTTTCTTTCAATCCACGAGTGCGTCTCTTAAGAGCTTGCTTTGGCGTTGGAATGCCTGGCGTGGATTACGGCTTGCATGCATGAGCGCGATCTCCTGGGTGATCAGCCTGGAGAGGTTCAGGATGTGGGTTTCAAGCCTATGGGCCTCCTTTATGTATAGAGGATGGTCCCTGTTTATATAGATGGTCGATTCCTCGGAAAATACCTCGGGTCCGTCCTCACCGAAGTCGTCGACACAAC
>WGFD01000265.1 GCA_015492395.1 Deltaproteobacteria bacterium
GATGTGTATAAGAGACAGGCCCATGAGGTAAGGAATCCACTGGTGCCCATAGGAGGATTCGCAAGGCTGATAGACAAGAATTTAGACGAAACTTCCCCCCTGAAGAAGTACGCATCTATTATCATCAAGGAAATCGACAGGCTCGAAAGGCTTCTTACCAACATCCTGAGCTATTCCAAAGAAATCACCCCTGTCTTTCAGAGCGGAAATGTAAACGATATCTTGCAAGACGTCCTCACGCTTTACAAGGATATCTTTTCACAGAAGAATATAGACATCTCAGCAAGGCTTTCCAGGAGCATATCCAAGACCGACTTTGATCCTTCGCTTATGAAACAGGCATTGATAGATATACTTATAAATGCCATGCACGCCATGCCCGGGGGTGGAAACTTAACGATAACTACCAAAGAGTCTACGATCGATGGCAAGCCATACATCTCGATAAGTATCACAGACACCGGCGGGGGCATACCCAAGGATATAATCGACAATATATTCGAGCCATTTTACACGACAAAGGTGCATGGTATGGGCCTGGGTCTCGCGCTTACACGGCGGATAGTACACGTGCATGATGGCAGCATAGAGGTAGAGAGCATGACCGGGAAGGGAACCACCTTTACCATCAACCTGCCCATACGGACTGGAGGAGAGACCGCAGAGAGGCCGCTGAAGAAATATACTAAGAGAACAGAGAGGGCGACTTTCAAGGATTCCAAGACTCCCAGCAACCGGTCCGTCCACTGAACTTTCTGCAGTAAACCATGGAAATGTCTGCTCCGGCGCCATGCTTAGACGGACATGCGCCGCGCATTTTAAGGTATAATCTCTTTAACACCTATTTTCAAATTCTGTTAATAATGATTTCAACATGATCAAAAGAAAGAAGACACGCCAGGTAAGTGTCGGCCACCGCAAGGTCGGAGGCAACGCGCCCATATCCGTCCAGTCGATGACAAATACTGACACGGCTGATATAAACGCCACGGTCACCCAGATCAATGCGCTGGAAAAGGCCGGTTGTGAGATCGCAAGGGTGGCGGTTCCAACCATGGAGGCGGCCAACGCGCTTGGGGCCATCAAACGTTCCATATCCATCCCCATTATAGCGGATGTGCACTTCGATTACAGGCTGGCGCTGAAGGCAATAGACTCCGGTGTCGACGGCCTCAGGATAAATCCAGGGAATATAGGCTCAAAGGAAAGGATCAGGGATGTAGTCTGTGCGGCAAAAACTTCATCCATACCGATAAGGATCGGGGTCAACGCCGGCTCCCTGGAGGGTGACATACTCTCCAAGTACGGACACCCTACCCCCGAAGCCATGGTCGAAAGCGCTATGAGACACATCAATATACTCGAAGATCTCGGCTTCCATGATATAAAGATCTCTCTAAAGGCATCGGATGTAATGAAGACCGTCCAGGCATACCGCCTCCTCTCCGGCGAGGTCGACTATCCACTGCACATAGGTATAACCGAAGCAGGCACCCTCTTCTCAGGCGCAATAAAGTCTTCCGTCGGACTCGGCATACTCCTGGCGGAGGGGATCGGCGATACCCTGAGAGTCTCGCTGACAGGAGACCCTGTAGAGGAGGTGCGGGTGGGATGGGGGATACTCAAGGCGCTGAAGATCCGGAAAAGGGGAGTCAATATCACATCATGCCCCACCTGCGGCAGGATCAAGCTGGACATCGCCACCATAACAAGGGAGGTCGAAGAACGACTCTCTCACATTACCGACGAGATAAATGTCGCCATAATGGGCTGTGTGGTTAACGGCCCCGGGGAGGCGATGGAGTCAGACATAGGCATTGCAGGTGGTGACGGGACAGGACTGCTATATATCAACGGCAAGGTGTCGAAAAAGATACCGGAGGAGGAGATGGTGGATACCCTGGTGTCGGAGGTGGAAAGGATGGTCGCGACCGGCAAAGGCCTGTCTAGTTGGAAGCAACCTTCTTGACGTAGATATCCTTCACGATATCATAGTCCACCGCTATACTCGTCTCCCCGATATCAAGAACATAAGTAGGCTGCTTCTGGTGGAGTTTTACCACGGTGCCGGGAACCAGTCCGAAAGAGCCGAGCTTGTCCAGCCGGTCATGATGCTTTGGCGCCACAAACACTATACGGCCCTTCTCACCGGGCGCGAGTTCAGTAAGGCTGAGCACAAGCGGCTTTATTTCTTTACTGAACCTCCGGCAACAATCCCCCTGAGGAATCTGCTTCCCATGAGGGCACAGCGGCGGATGTCCGAGGAAGGTGCATATACTTTCGGTCACCTCGCTGCTCAGGATGTGCTCGAATTCACAGGCCGTCCCCTCCCAGTGTTCCCGTTCAAGCTCAAGAACATTGGAGAGTAGCCATTCCGCCAACCTCTGCCTCCTGACCACCCCCCTGCCAAGCTCCTCTCCACGGGTGGTCATGGAAATCCTGGGGCCCGATATCTCGATAAGTCCCTCCTGGCTGAGAACACCAATATGTTTATCCACCTCGCTCACTCCCGACTCTCGGAGAACGCGCTCCATTTCGGCGGGTTCGCCGGACTCTATGGTAACCCATATAAGCTCCAAGACCTCTTCGGTATCTTTATCCAGCATGGCTATCTCCTTACCTCCGGTGGAGTAATTGATTACGGCGGTCTCCCCGCAACCTGCCGCGACCGCTCCGGCAGGCAGGAGTGTTAGAATTCCGCCCCTACGGCCCTCAACACAAAGTTAAGTATACCACCGACTATCAATGCAAAGGGGAATATAAAGGCCATCATAAGTAAAGCGGCCCTGCCCCCTCTTTCCTTTATGATCATAAACAGATTGGCTATGCACGGTATAAACAATGTCATCGTTACAAGGCTGACAACGGTCTGCAGCGGATCCATGAGGCCGTCCTTCTGGAGGGCGTATAGTCCGGCGGCCCCGTAGTCTCTCCTTAAAAAGCCTATGAGGAAGGCATCCGTAGCCTTTACAGGAAGCCCCAAGAAGTCCTCTACAACCGGGGATGCGACCTTCTGTATGATTGCAAGGAGGTAGAGTTTATCCATGACGAAGAGCACCAATGTCCCCAGTATAAATAGGGGCACTGCCTCCTTAAGGTACCAGTCGACCCTGGCCACGGTCTTGAATGCGATATTCTTGAACTGCGGCATTCGTATCGGAGGAAGCTCATATATGAAGTCCGATGACTCGCCCGGTATTACTTTGGCCGCCAGGTAACCCGTAAGGAACAGGACACACACTATGACGCCGAGCCATACGACCATCGCCCAAAAAGATATCCCGCCGAGCATACCCAGTATCACCCCCAGTTGCGCGGAGCAGGGCACGCCAAGGGCGAGCAGCAGCGTCACTACAATTCTGTCCTTCTTGCTGTCCAATATTCTCGTCGTCATCGTGGCCATGGTGTCACAACCGAGTCCAAGCACCATAGGGAGAACGGCCTTGCCGTTCAGTCCTATGAGTTTGAAGATCCTGTTTACCATTACGGCCAGCCTGGGAAGATAACCGGAATCCTCGAGTATGCTGAAGGCTATGAAGAAGGTCCCCACGATCGGGAGTACTATCGCGATGGCGTACGACAAGGCCATGGTTATGAGGCCGTACTCTCCTACCAACAGATCCTTCACCAAATCGAAGGGTATTACGGTATCCGCCACCCTTATCGCCCACGGTGAAATATACCTTTCGAACACAACGGTCTCAAGGAAGTCCACAAGTGTGCCTGCGCCGAAGTCACCGACGAAGAGGTACATGATGTAGAGTACGACTATCAGGACCGGTATGCCCCAAATGGGGTGCATGGCAAGCCGCCCGATCTGTTCCCTGAGCCCTCCTCTTTCCGGCTTTGATATAGTAAAGACCAGTTCCATGATCTTCTCCGCCTCGGCCATCCTCTTCTTGCCTATTACATATCCCAGAGGCTCCTTGTATTTACCCTGCAGGGTGGTTGCGATATCTTCTATGGCGGATATCTTCCCGGGATCGAGGTTGGAATGGAGCCAATCCGTGAGGCTCTTGTCCCCGGAAAGGATCATAAGAGCCAAAGACCTTCCGGAGATATTGGCCTCCGGAAGCAACGCCTCAACAGTAGCTATAGCATCCTCTATATTGTTGCCGTATCTCACCCTGAAGGTGGACGGCCTTGGGTCCTTGATGCCGCTTAAGAGCTTATCCAAACCCTTCCTTCTTGTCGCGACGGTGGCAATCACCTCGACGCCCAGGATCCCAGAGAGCCTGCCGGTATCTATTGTTACGCCCCTTGAAGCGGCTTCATCGTAAAGGTTTAGATCCAGGATGAATGGAAGACCCATTTCGGCGAGTTCTAGAGAGATCAGGAGCGCCCTGTTGAGGTTTTTTGCGTCGGCCACCTGGACTATCCTCTCCTGTTTTTCGTTGAGGAGGATGTTCCTGGTCACCTCCTCATCCTCCGACATGGGAAGCAGTCCGTTCACACCAGGTGTGTCTATTACGGAGTAGGCCACCTTGTTTATGGTGGTCTTCCCCCTGGAAATCTCTACCGTTGTTCCGGGATAGTTGGAGACTGTAACATAGCGGCCCGTTAGATAGCCGAAGATCACACTCTTTCCGACGTTGGGATTTCCAAGCAGGATGATCTTCGGGAGACCAGAAGATCCGCTCTCCTTCTTATGAGTATGATTA
>WGFD01000266.1 GCA_015492395.1 Deltaproteobacteria bacterium
GCGATACAACCGGCGCCTCTGCGTTTGGCAAGGAGAGGGAGGCGCTTAAGAAGGGGCATCCTCATCCGGAAGGTAACGGTGACTTCCTGATAGTGAAGGAGAGGGATTTTGATATATCTCTGTGGAAGAGCCGCTCCCTTCCGTCGGCCTTGAAATCCCTCGAAGTTGCGGACCTGGATGGTGACGGGGAGAAAGAAGTGGTATTGTTGGACGACGATAGCCTCTACATATACTCTTTTGAGGGGGGAGTGCTTAAACTAAGGAGGAAGATTAAGGGTGAACTGCCGTACGTAAACCATGGCATTACTTCCGGTGACTTGAATGAGAATGGCTTGCCTGAGATTTATCTTGCAAGGACTTATAGGCATCGTTCCTCTTCAGGGGTGATAGAATTTGGAAGCGGAGGTTTCAACTTCATTGCCACCGATGTCCCATGGCTCCTTCGGGTTCTCGATACGGCCGGTCGGGAACCTTTGCTTATAGGTGAGAGATTCAGGGAAGCAGACGGTTTTTATGGAGGAGTGAAGATACTGTACTGGGACGGTGGTACTCTGAAAGATGGGGGTTTGCTGGATATCCCCGGGAACAAAAGGCTGTACGGTTTTGCGATTCGTGACATAAACGGGGATGGAAGGGATGATTTCCTATGTATCGATGACGATAACCGGCTGCGTCTCTATGAGAAGAGTGAAGGCGTGGGTTGGCGTGAGATATGGAAGAGCCGTAATTACTTCGGAGGAAGTCTTAACCGTATAACCTATGGAGCAACAGAACCGTCCTACCAGGAGGAGAGGTACGCCAGGATAGATAGCAGGATTCTGGGTGGCAGGGGTGATGACATCGGAATGGAGGATATTATTGTGACCAGTAATGAACCTGGAGGACTTGGAAGGCTCTTCAAGAATGTCACATCCTATGAGAGCGGCGAAATATACGGCTTGGCCTGGAATGGTGTCGGTTTGGACGAGAGGTGGCGTACCAAGAGGATCAGCGGGTACATAGCTGACTACCTGGTGACTGACATCGATAGTGATGGTGGCAAGGATCTTGTGATACTGGTGGTAAGCAGTCTCCCCTCTCTTCTAAAGAGTGGGGAAAGTTACTTGATCGTCGAGAAGATGGGCCATATTCGCCGGTAGCTCTTCTGTGGTCTCTCCATAAAGTAGTTCTGGAAGTGGTCCGGATGTTTGTTGAGTTCACATTGGATCTTCCGCAGCCTGAAGGATTGAGGTTTATCCATTGCCCGGCGGAGCTAGTATCAATTCTACTCTCCTGTTCCTCTTTCGGCTTTCCGCGTCGATGTTAGGGACAAGGGGTTTGGATGCTCCGTAACCCACTGCGGCAAATCTTTCCGGAGGCAGTTTCCTTGACTCCACCAGGTATCTTAGGACCTTAACCGCCCTGTCTGTTGATAGTTCCCAGTTGGAGGGGAACTGCTCGGTTGATATGGGTATGTTATCGGTATGTCCTTCTATGATGATGTTGTACCTTGACTCTCTCAATATCTTGCTTAATTTGTCAAGTATTGATTTTGCCTCCGGCGTAATGTCCGATGTGCCACTCTTGAAGAGTATGGTGCTGGGTAGAGTCAGCACCATGCCCCGCTCGTCCGAGCGGTACGACACCTTCTCTTCTACTGCTAAGTTTTTCACGGATACATCTATCGCTTTTCTCAATTCGGCAAGGGAAAAGACCTTGCTCGAGATAATCGTCTCACCTGGGTGCTGTATGGGGGCGACGGATACCTCCTTGCCCATCTGGAGGATTCCCATGCCGCCACCTCTGAAGTGTCCAAGAAATTCGTCAAGCTTCCCTTTATCCAGGGCCTTGAGTGCAAACAGGAGAACAAAGAAGGTAAGGAGAAGGCTTAAGAGGTCGGAAAAGGTCAACATCCAGAGACCGGTATCCATTTCTTCCTCTTCCTCTTCGTGCATTTATGTTATTCCTCCTCAAGGATTATGCGGACACGCCTGTTTCTCGCCCTGTTCTCCGGGGTGTCATTCGGGACTATGGGACGGTACTCTCCATAACCCATAGCCAGCAACCTCTCTGCCGGTATGTGGTGCTCTTCGTGCAGGAACTTCAACACGGCTACGGCCCTTGCAGTGGAAAGCTCCCAGTTGGAAGGGTATTTCTTTGTAGATATGGGTATGTTGTCGGTGTGGCCTTCGATTCTCAACGGTGAGGAGGACTGCTTCAGGG
>WGFD01000267.1 GCA_015492395.1 Deltaproteobacteria bacterium
TTATATACCTGTCTGACTGTTTGCGTCGCCTTGTCTTATAACCCTTAGTAGGCTTGCCCCACGGTGTCATAGGATGGTTACCACCTTTGCTCTTCCCCTCTCCGCCACCATGTGGGTGATCGACCGGATTCATTGCCGTACCTCTCACACGGGGCCTGATACCGAGCCAACGCTTCCTTCCGGCCTTCCCTATACTCACATTTTCATGGTCGACATTCCCCAACTGGCCTATGGAGGCACAACAGTCCTGATGAACGAGCCTGACCTCCCCGGACGGGAGCTTGATATGGGCATACTTCTTTTCCTTGCCCACAAGCTGCGCATACCCACCCGCACTTCTCGCAATCTGCCCGCCCTTCCCCGGCTTAAGCTCTATGTTGTGGATAAAGGTCCCGGGAGGTATCGCCCTTATTGGCAGCGCGTTACCGGGCTTAATATCCACACCCTCACCGGCCATAACCTCATCGCCAACCTTTAAACCAAGGGGCATAAGTATATATCTCTTCTCCCCATCCGCATAGACAATCAACGCTATCCTGCTCGTACGGTTCGGGTCATACTCTATGGACTTCACTTTGCCCGGTATCCCCCGCTTATCTCTTTTGAAGTCTATAATCCTGTACTTCCTCTTATGGCCTCCACCCGTCCAGCGTATGGTGATACGCCCGGTCGAATTCCTGCCGCCTTTCCGTTTCAGCGGTGCCGTAAGGGACTTTTCAGGTCTCTTTTTGGTGATCTCACCGAATGTCGTGGTCGACATCTGCCTCAGGCCAGCCGAGGTCGGTCTATACTCTTTAACAGGCATTTTACCGGTCACACTCCTTCAAATATCTCAATCTTCTCACCCTTCTTAAGGGTTACATAGGCCTTCTTCCTAGTCGATGTCTTTCCCTCAGACCTGCCCATTCTCCTCAACTTCCCCGGAATCTTCATTGTATTAACCCTGTCAACCTTCACACCGAATATATTCTCTATCGCCTCTTTTATCTCCTTCTTATTGGCCCTTACATCTACATAGAAGGCCACTTTATTACCCTCTTCTTTGATTATCGTACCCTTCTCGGTAATAACAGGGTCCTTCAACACTTCATAAATATTCTTCATACCCCAAACCTCCGCTCAACCTCTTCCAGGGCCGCCTTGGTAAAGAGCACATCATCGAATCTCAATACATCATAAAGGTTCAAACCTTCCACCCTCAAAACCTTGCAGTTCTTCATATTCCTCACTGCCAGTTCGGCATTGCGATTTTCTCCATAGGTGACAAAGAGAGCGCCGGCTGAACCCATCTTCTTTACAATGTTCGCAATCTCCCTCGTCTTGGGCTCCGGGATATCGAGACTTTCAAGCACCTTGAGCTTCCCATCCCGCACCTTCAGGCTTAGAGCAGACACCATGGCCGAAGATACCATCTTCTTAGGTACCTTATACGAGTAGTCCCGTGGCTTAGGTCCGAAGGCAGTCCCGCCGTGTCTATTAAGAGGCGACCTTATAGATCCCTGCCTGGCCCTGCCGGTGCCCTTCTGCCTGAAGGGTTTGGCCCCACCACCACTGACTTCGGCTCTAGTCTTCGTAGATGCGGTCCCGGCCCTTCTGTTGGCAAGCTGCATCTTAACAACTTCGTAGAATAGATGTTCCTTTGGCTCAACGCGAAAGACCTCATCCTTCCCCTCAAGCTGTGCAACTTTATCACCTTCTTTATTCAGCACATCTAAAAGCATTCCTTGGATCCCCTTGCGCTACAGTTTTAAAAGAGACCTACTGCCTCTTCTTTAATGCCTTTCTTATTTCTACAACTCCGTTTACGGGACCCGGGACCGCACCTTTCAAAAGGAGAATATTGTCCTCCGGTGATACCCCGACCACCCTGAGGTTCTGGATAGTCGTCATACCATTTCCCTTATGTCCTGCCATCTTCATCCCTTTAAAGACCTTCGACGGGTCTGAACTTCCACCGATCGAACCAGGGGCCCTGTTATGCATAGATCCATGGCTTCCAGGACCGCCGGCGAACCCCCATCTCTTCATAACCCCGGTAAAACCCTTACCCTTGGAGCGACCTGAAACATCCACGAAGTCCCCGTCTTTGAATATCTCACTACAGACGAGCTTTTGTCCCGGCTTATACTCATCCAACCCTTCACCCCTGAATTCCTTCAAGTGGTAAAAGCATGGGAGTCCGGCCTTCTTGAAGTGGGCCTTCAACGGTTTATTGACTTTCCCGGCCTTCTTCTCCAGGAAGCCAAGCTGTACAGCATCGTACCCCTCTTTATCCTTGCTTTTTTTCTGAACCACAAAGCAGGGCCCTGCCAGTACCACAGTAACCGGTATCTCCTCACCTTCTTCCGAGAAGATCCTTGTCATTCCAATCTTTTTACCTAAGATAGCTTCTAACATCGCTATTCACCCGATATATCTAACTCAGCTTTATCTCCACATCCACACCCGCAGGCAGATCAAGTCTCATGAGGGCGTCGACCGTGTTCTGCGTAGGCTCCAGAATATCCATGATTCTCTTGTGGGTCCTTATCTCAAACTGCTCCCTGCTCTTCTTATCAACATGGGGAGAACGGAGAACACAATACTTGTTAATCTTCGTAGGCAGGGGGATAGGACCTCTGATATTGGCGCCGGTCCTCTTTACGGTATCGACCAATTCCCTGACAGACCTGTCAAGCAATCTGTGATCGTACCCCTTTAGTCTTATTCTGATCTTTCGATTATCCATCCACAGTCTCCATCCGCATTATGACCCCTGTAAATTAACCTTACTCCAGTATTTTAGTTACTATACCTGCGCCAACCGTCCTGCCGCCTTCCCTTATGGCAAATCTGAGACCTTCTTCCATCGCTATCGGGGCTATAAGCTCTACGTGAAAACTGGTGTTGTCGCCGGGCATCACCATCTCCGTGCCCTCCGGTAACGTCACCACTCCAGTAACATCCGTAGTCCTAAAGTAAAACTGAGGACGGTACCCGTTGAAAAACGGCGTGTGACGGCCGCCTTCCTCCTTCGTCAATATGTATACCTCTCCATTGAACTTGGTATGCGGTGTTATGCTGCCGGGCTTCGCCAAAACCTGGCCTCGTTCCACCTCGTCCTTCTTCGTACCACGCAACAAACAGCCAACATTGTCGCCAGCACGCCCCTCGTCCAGTATCTTGCGGAACATCTCCACTCCGGTCACAACCGTCTTAGTCGTATCCTTGATCCCCACTATCTCAACTTCTTCGCCCGTCTTGATAATACCTCGCTCAACCCTCCCTGTTACCACAGTCCCTCGACCGGATATGCTGAATACATCCTCAACGGGCATCAAAAAGGGCTTGTCTATATCTCTCACGGGCTCGGGGATGTACTCGTCTATCGCCGACATGAGCTTCATTATAGATTCTTCGCCCAGCTCGCCCTTGTCTCCCTCCAGCGCCTTCAACGCACTGCCCTTTATAACAGGCACATCGTCTCCGGGAAATTTGTACTGATTCAGCAGCTCCCTCACCTCCAGCTCCACAAGATCCATAAGCTCGGGATCATCCACCATGTCCGCCTTGTTCAGGTATACCACTATGTACGGAACACCCACCTGCCTCGCCAACAAAATGTGCTCACGTGTCTGGGGCATCGGACCATCAGCCGCACTCACAACCAGTACCGCTCCATCCATCTGCGCAGCACCGGTTATCATGTTCTTTACATAGTCCGCGTGACCGGGACAGTCAACGTGCGCATAGTGCCTCTTGTCAGTCTGGTATTCAACATGGGAAATGCTTATGGTAACCCCACGCTCCTTCTCCTCAGGGGACTTGTCTATGTTGTCGTATGCGAGAAATTCAGCCTGGCCCTTCTCGCTCAGTACCTTCGTTATCGCCGCAGTTAGTGTCGTCTTCCCATGATCAACGTGACCAATCGTCCCTATATTTATGTGCGGCTTCGTCCTCTCAAATTTCGCCTTGCTCATCTCTACCTCCTTGAAA
>WGFD01000268.1 GCA_015492395.1 Deltaproteobacteria bacterium
GAATAGAGTATATTAGATTTTGGTAATATTTGTAAATATCAAAACGTAGGGGATGCCTCCCGGATATATCTTTTTTGACTACGACCGTTCCTTTTGTGGTATACTCTCCAAAAATAGCGCATTCACGAGGTGGTCCAATGTTGAAGGAGGGCGATAAGGCGCCTGATATCTCTTTACAGGGGGTGGATGAAAGGGGGGAAGAACGGCTCTATTCTTTGAAGGACTTTAGGGGCGGGGAGTTCGTCCTATACTTCTACCCCAGGGACAACACCCCCGGCTGCACGACGGAGGCCTGTGACTTCAGAGGTAATATGAATGGGCTTACGGCTCGGGGTGTCCCTGTGATAGGTGTAAGCCCGGACAGTATCGCCTCCCATAAGAGATTCAGGGAGAAGCACGGCATTAATTTCCCCCTTCTCAGTGATCCGGATAAAGAAATGGCATCCGAATTTGGTGCGTACGGCGAGAAGAGGATGTATGGCAAAGTGACGAAGGGTATCATCCGTTCGACGTTTATAATAGACGAAGAAGGAAGAATAAGGAAGTGTTGGCGTCATGTTAAAGTGAAGGGACATGTACTCGAAGTGGTTGAGGCGCTCAAGGGATAAAAGCTGCCAGACCTTTGCGGGGAAAGACTGTGATGGACGCTATAACAAGGTTAGCGGAAGATAGGATACAAGAGGCGATCGAGAGGGGGGACTTCGATGGTCTGCCAGGTGCCGGCAAGCCCCTTGTCCTGGAAGATGATACTTGGGTTCCGGAGGACAAAAGGATGGGGTATAAGATCCTTAAAAACGCCGGTTGTATACCGCCGGAGCTTGAAGAGAGAAAGGAAATCTTTTACTTGAGGGAGATCATCAATACCATTGATGATGACGGGGAACGGTTAACGAAGGTAAGGGAACTGGATCTAAAGCTCGTAAAGTTCAACATGGCCAGAAAGCGGCCCCTCTATCTTGAAGACCTCCTGGGATACGAAGCAAAAGTCATTGAGCAGTTGACACGGTAACCGGTTGTTACACGCCGATCGTTTACCCTCTTCTTACGTTGGCATACAATTCACTACTGAGAGATAGCAAGTGCTGAAGAACACATTTTGCCATATCCCCGGCATAGGGGCCAGAAAGGAGCGGTGGCTGTGGGCTTCCGGTATCTTTTCATGGGCTGACTTGAAGGATGGACCTGGTGAGACATTGCCGCATTGGGCACAGGGTATCATGGATCATGTGGAACGGTCCATCTCCTGCCTTCAAGGCGGAGAGCCTGGATATTTCGCAGAACTTCTTGCACCTGCTCAGGCATGGCGTCTCTTTCCCGACTTCAGGTGTTCTACGGCGTATCTTGATATAGAGACAAGCGGTCTTGGTGATTATATCACAACTATAGCACTCTATGACGGGGAGTCTATACACTACTATGTCAACGGTGAGAATCTAGAGGATTTCAAACAAGACATTAAAAATTATAACGTTATAGTAACATATAACGGCAGGTGCTTCGATGTCCCAATGATAGAGAGGCATCTCAACATCAAAATGCCCCAAGCGCATATAGATCTGAGGTATATCCTGAAAAGCCTGGGCTTTACAGGGGGGCTGAAGGGGTGTGAAAGACAGCTGGGGATATACAGAGAGGACCTTGATGGCGTGGATGGTTACTTTGCCGTTCTCCTATGGGAGGACTTCAAGAAGAACAGGAACAAAAGATCACTTGAAACTCTCCTGGCCTATAACATACTGGATGCGGTGAACCTCGAGGCCCTTATGGTCATCACTTACAACCTGCGGCTGAAGGGCACCCCGTTTTTCAGCACCAACAGGCTGGATACCCCACTGATACCCAGTTCACCTTTCAAGGCCGATAGAGAGACCATAAACAGGATCTCTTATGAAAGGTGCCTCAAGGCCGGCCGAACCCACCGCCTCCAGGCGTTTTAATGATAACCGAATCCCCGGTGCCAACCTCGATAAATTCCCGATGACCCAGCCTGATAGTTTTCCCCTCCGCTTTTTTCAGGAGATTTTTTCCTTTTTTTCCGCGCCTTCCACCGTCAATGCCATAGGGTGCGTAGACCCTGCGCTCGGAGATGATGGAGACACTTGCCGGCCTTAAGAACCGTATCTCCCTGATAACGCCGTCCCCCCCCTATAGAGGCCACTCCCTCCGGAACCCTTTCTCAGTTTAAACTGTTCTACCCTTACGCCGGCATGTCTGATTTCCAGGATCTCCGGGTCTGTCATCCGTGTATTTGTCATATGCACTTGCACTCCCGACGCACCGTTACACCCATAGAGTGCACCCGAACCACCGGCTATCGTCTCATAGTATGGTGTTTCCCCCTCGACCTCGAAGAGCAGGTTGTTCATCGTTCCCTGTGAGGCTGCTGCGACACCAAAGGCGCCGAGAAGTACGTCGACGATTCTCTGTGAGGTCTCCACATTTCCGGAGCCGACAGGAGATGGATAAGAGGGATTTAGTATCGTACCTCTTGGGACGATGATATCGATAGGTTGCAGACAACCTCCATTGAGCGGGATGTCAGTTTCCGTTAGGAGCCGCAGCACATAGAGTACGGCCGACCTTGTCACGGAGAGAGGGGCGTTGAGATTGTCGTCTCGATGCTCCAGGCCGGTACCGGTGAAGTCTATACAGGCCACTGTTGTTCCGGGGGGCGCCGGACCGCTCTCGATGGTAACCCTTACCCTTATGGGAGTTGAGTCATCCAGCATATCTTCAAACGCTCCCTCGAAGCTGTCTTCGGCACCGAGGAAGCGGTGCAGCATGGTCTTTATCGCGTATTCGGCATCTTTTCGGATGTAGCCTATGTAACGCTTAACGGTCTTCCATCCATACTTACGTACGACCTCCATAAGTTCCCCTTCGCCTTTGTGGCAGGCGGCTACCTGTGCCTTCAGATCGGCTATGCGTTCCACTATATTCCTCGCCGGGAAGGCATGAGAGGATAGCCTTTTTCGTACTTCCGCCTCCATGAACTTGCCGTCTCTGACTATGAGCATAGTGTCGAGCAGGACACCCTCCTCCTCTATATGTCGTGAGAATGGCGGCAAGGAGCCTGGGGTCTTGCCGCCTATATCCGCATGGTGCCCCCTCGATGCTGTAAACAGGGTTGCAACTCCGTTCTCCGTAAAGACCGGCCTTATAACTGTCATATCAGGCAGGTGCGATCCGCCGCGGTAAGGATTGTTGGTAAGGTAGATGTCGCCGGGCCTGATACGCCCGGCATGGTCCTCCAGCACAGCCTTGACCGCATCGGACATTGAGCCGAGATGGACGGGTATATGCGGCGCATTGGCGATGAGGTCTCCATTTGCATCGAATACGGCACAGGAAAAGTCGAGACGCTCTTTAATGTTGACGGAGTGAGCGGTATTCTTCAGTATATGGCCCATCTCCAAGGCTATATTCATAAATAGGTTACTGATGATCTCGATAAGTATAGGATCCGGACCTGTATGGGCGGTCCTCACCAGGTTACTATTCTTCTTTACCCTCTTTACTATGACCACTCCTTCCTCCGACACCTCACCTTCAAAGCCGGGATCTATCAGCATTGAAGAGTACCGGTCAATGATAAAGGCCGGGGCTGTTATCTTTCTTCCAGGCTGGATGGATGCCCTTGTATATACCGGCGCCGTTCTGATTTCTCCCGGATAGACTATCTCTTGTAAGGTTGGAGGCGGCACGGGACCATTGGAATGTTCTGCTTCAGAGGCCTCGAAAAAGGTGGTCCCTTCCTGTACCTCTATTCTCATATTTACGATCTCCAGGTCGACGTTTCCGCATTGAAAGCCGAAGGTCCTTTTGAATTTCTCTCCAAAGTGTACAGTAGTTGTTCCATACTCCAGATACTTCACTGTCAGGTATGTGTCTGCGCCCTTTGGCCGGAGGTCGATCTCTCTTGTTACCGTTACGTTACTTGCCTCTTCCCCCTGCAATAGCAGGTTACGTTCCATTTCATCAAAGATGGGTTGAAGAGCGTCATGACTCTCCTCTGTATAGGTTTTCATGACCGTCATAACCGATCTCCTTGCCGGCCTTGCCAGCCCGATGCCGTATGCGGACATGACACCGCTCATAGGGTGAAATACTATCTTCTCAATGCCAAGTAGCTCCGCTATCCGGCAGGCATGCTGTCCTCCGGCGCCGCCAAAGCAGATAAGGGTATACTTCCTGACATCAAACCCCCTTGATACAGATATCTCCTTTATGGCCATGGCCATCTTTTCGTTGGCGATTCTGAGAAAGCCGTGGGCGACCTCTTCCGGTGTCAAGGACCTTCCTGTGGAATCAGAGATCTCCGTTGTAATGGCCTTGAATCTTTCGGCGGCGATATTCTTATCCAACGGACCATTACGTTCCGGTCCGAAGGTACTAGGGAAGTACTCCGGTATGATCCTTCCGGTAAGGAGATTTGCATCTGTAACGGTCAGAGGGCCTCCGAAGCCATAACATGCCGGCCCGGGATCCGCTCCTGCGGATTCCGGGCCTACCCTCAACCTCCTACCGTCAAACCATAGTATAGAGCCACCCCCTGATGCCACCGTATTGATATCCAGGGCTTCTGCATGCAGATCTATCCCGGCGACGGTCTGTTCATAGACCTTCTCAAAACTACCGTCGTATCTCGATACATCGGTGGAAGTACCACCCATATCGAAGCCGATAACCCCTTGCAGGCCCATCTTTTCTGCCAGGCCGGCGATAGCGATTACCCCACCCGCCGGCCCGGCCAGAATGGCGTTTCTTCCCTTGAAGTTGTGAGGCGGGCAGAGGTTGCCGGAACTCTGCATAAATTCTAATGGTATGCTTCCGGTTACCTTCTTTATGCCTTCGATATAGGTGGCCAGGAGCGGACCAAGGTAGGCGTCGACAACGGTACTTTGACCTCGGCTTACCATCTTGATCAGATTGACGGTCCTGTGGGAGAGGAAGATATTATTTATCCCTTTCTCTTTGAGAATCCTTTCACAGAGGAGTTCATGTGCCGGATTTTTCCAGGAGTGCATGAAGAGAACAGCCACGCTGTCTACTCCAGACTCTTTAATCCTTTCGACTATGCCGTCAAGTTTGTCGGCGCACAACCCCTTGACTATTCTCCCATCCCGGTCTATCCTTTCTTCCACTTCAAAGACATTCGAGTATAGGGGCGGCGGTTTCCTAATGCATAGGGCGAAGATATCCGGTCTCATCTGAGAGCCTATCTCGAGGAGATCCCTGAATCCCTCTGTGATCAAGAGGGAGGTCTTGCCGCCATGGCGCTCCAGGAGTGCGTTGGTTGCCACGGTAGTTCCGAGCCTTACGGCCTCTATCCCGTTTTCCGGGAACGGGGTGCCTGGGGAAAGCCCGAGTATCCTCCTTATGCCCTCTGTGGATGGATCTGTATAGTCGGGGGAGCTTGAAAGGAGTTTGATGGTATAAACGGTGCCTGCCGGGTCTCTGCCGATCACGTCGGTGAATGTACCGCCCCTGTCGACGGCGAATCTCCACTTGGACTCTATTCTGTGGTGAGTTGGCAACTGGAAAATCCTTCCCACGTATTTGGAGATGTGAAAGGAAACCATTTGTTCCGAAAATAGCGCCGCATCCCGCATGAAAATGGTAGAATGGCTGGTTGAAGCTTAAAAAATTTGTTCCTCGTGCTCTGTGGCAACATTCCTTTGTTCTTACAACCAGCCAGGTCAGTTTCGCTATCGGGGTCTCAGGCCGCCAATTGATTCCGACCTCATGCTCTACCATTCGGCTGGATCACTGTTCAGAGGTTTA
>WGFD01000269.1 GCA_015492395.1 Deltaproteobacteria bacterium
ATGTTGCCACAGAGCACGAGGAACAAATTTTTTAAGCTTCAGCCAGCCATTCTACCATTTTATGCGGGATGCGGCGCTTTAACAAGAAATGGAATGGGAACGTTATTTTCGGAACAAATGTAATAGGATGATTCCTTGCACGAGGAGATTCCCTGTCTGCTACAGGCAGGCCTGCAGCTTGCTGCAGGGAGCTTCAATAGATTATGAGCATCTTTTGGCTGAACGGCAAGATAGTCCCCCCGGCACAGGCACGGATACCGCTGCTCGATCACGGCCTGCTCTACGGGGATGGCGTGTTTGAAGGTCTGCGCTTTTATAACGGGCGTGTATTCCGCCTGGCGCAGCACCTGAACCGTCTGGTCCGTTCCGCGGCCGCGATAGCGTTGAAGCTGCCATACGGCCATAGAGAGATTGCGTCGGCCATGAGGGAAGTCATCTCGGCTTACCGCGATCTCCATGGAGATGAAGATGGCTATCTGCGTCTGGTCGTGACACGCGGCGAGGGTAGGCTCGGTATCGATCCTACCGGCTGCAAGCGGGGGAATATGTTTATCATAGCCGATCAACTGGCGCTGACGGACAAGTCCGTACAGAATAGTGGCGCAAGGGTGGTCATAGCCTCAACCAGGAGACTCTCACCGGACGGACTCGACCCGAGGATTAAATCCCTCAACTATCTGAACAACATCATGGCCCGGCTGGAGGCCAATGCGGCCGGCGCTGATGAGGCCATAATGCTCAATAGCATCGGCAATGTCGCCGAGGGAACGGCCGACAATGTCTTCATTGTCGGAAGAGGCGTGCTCAAGACTCCGCCGCTACGGGACGGGCCGCTGGATGGTATCACCCGCGGGGTGCTGATGGAGCTTGCGAAGGTCGAGGATATTCCCTGCGAAGAGGTGTCACTGTCGCCGTATGATCTGTACACGGCCGATGAGTGTATTCTGTGCGGAACCGGGGCGGAGATCATCCCTGTCAGAGAGATCGACGGCCGTGCCGTCAAGGAGGCTCCGGGCAGGATCTTCATGCGCCTCAGGACAGCTTTTTCAGCGCTGATCGATGGTGAAACATCAGTCGCATCTGATTGATTTATGGTAGAGAAATATACAACCAACGGCGGATGCCATTGCGGGAACATCCGGTATAAATTAATTACTTCAATGCCTCCCAAAGAGTTGCCGCTCCGGGCGTGTGAATGCTCATTTTGTTCAAAACAAGGGGCAAATTATACATCAGATCCTGAAGGCGAACTGGTCATAAATATAGAGGAGGATGATATGGTGCAGCGTTACCGATTCGGCACAAAGACCGCTGATTTTGTTTTTTGCCGTAAGTGTGGCGTGATGCCGTTCGTATTGAGCAAGATAGAGGGTAAAACATTCGCCGGTGTAAATATAAATACATCAGATAAGGAATATAACACCAATCATATCAAGAGGGTCAGTTTTTCAGGAGAATCGATAGAGGAAAGGATGGAGAGGCGTAAGAGGAGCTGGATCGGCAGGGTAACCGGCAATATGGATGGTCTACTATGACTTGGGTATGTACTGGACCGGTCTTGGTACCGCCCCAAGGAGCTTCTTTGTATAGGGATGGGCCGGTGACGAGAATAGTTCTTCAACACCCTTATGTTCCACTATCCTGCCGTCGTACATGACCGCAACCTCATCCGCTATGTATTCCACCACGCTGAGGTCGTGGGTTATGAAGAGATAGGTTATCTCCAGTTTCAGTTGTATAGACTTCAAGAGGTTGAGCACCTGTGCCTGCACGGATACATCCAGGGCGCTGACAGCCTCGTCACAGACTATGAACTCAGGATCGACCGCAAGGGCGCGTGCTATGCCGATCCTCTGTCGCTGGCCACCTGAGAACTCGTGGGGGTAGCGGTACGCCATCTCTTCCGCCAGTCCGACCAGTCTCATGGTCTCCACAACCTTCCCGATCCGTGCCCCTCTGTCCATTCCGGGTTTAAGGGCCTTTATTCCCTCTTCTATGGTCTCGCCTACCATCATCCTCGGATCGAGTGAGGAGTAAGGGTCCTGGAATATGATCTGCATCAGACTCCGGTAGGGTCTGAGGACACTTTCGGGGAGGTTGGCGATATTTCGGCCGTTAAATACTATATCCCCCGCCGTGGGTTTGAGCAACTGCGTTATGGTCTTCCCGGCGGTGGTCTTGCCGCACCCCGATTCTCCGACGAGGGCCAGTGTGGCTCCCCTCTTGATGGTAAAATCGATTCCGTCTACCGCCTTAACATAGCCGGTGATGCCCTTCAACAGTCCCTTGCGTATAGGATAGTGCTTCTTGAGGCCCCTTACCTCCAGCAGCACCTGCTTCTCCTCCTTTCTTGGGGTGAAGTAGTAAACTCTCTTTCCCTCCGATTTCAGAGGCTTGGAGTCTTTTCCTCTCATAAATGAAGTGTCGTATAGATGGCAGGCGACGATATGTCCAGCATCCTTCTCGATCAGGTGTGGTTCCATGGTGGAGCACCCCTCCATCTCTCTAGGGCACCTGCCAGAGAAACGGCAACCCTCCGGATAATCGGTCGCGGGCGGGACGAAGCCCGTAATGGTATCGAGGGGGGTGCCGCGCCTTCCGGCTGCCGGTATGGAGTTGAGAAGCTTGACGGTATAGGGGTGCAGAGGGGTTCTAAATACCCTTTTGGTCCCTGTCATCTCCACGATCTTTCCACCGTACATCACCGCTACGTTCTCGGCGTTCTGGTACACAAGCGCGAGGTTGTGTGTTATCAGCAGTATCGCGGTGCCAAGGGATCGTTGAAACACATTGAGCAATTTGAGTATCTGATCCTGGATGGTCACATCGAGGGCGGTGGTCGGTTCATCTGCTATAAGGAGGTCAGGGTTGCAGGCCAGCGCTATGGCGATCATCACGCGCTGGCGCTGGCCGCCGGAAAGCTGATGCGGATAGGCCTGGAGCCGGCTTTCCGCCTCGGGCAACCCGACCTGGTGCAAAAGCGAGAGGATGCGCGCCCGCGCCGCATCGCCGCCGAGCTTCTTGTGGATGAAC
>WGFD01000270.1 GCA_015492395.1 Deltaproteobacteria bacterium
GAGACCGGGTGGTGTCCATGGAGACCCTCGATGAGGACTCGACTATACTGACGGTGACGGAAGGTGGTTACGGAAAGAGGACGGGCACAAAGGAATACAGGAGCCAGAACAGGGGGGGCAGCGGCATAATCAACATAAAGACCGCGGAGAGGATCGGCAAGGTGGTCGGCATTGCTCAGGTAGGTGATGAGGATGAGCTTATGATAACAACCGACAGGGGAAAGATCATAAGGATAGCCATGGGCGATGTTTCGGTCATCGGCAGGAACACCCAGGGGGTGAGGCTCATCGACATTGAGAATGGAGAGCGTGTGACAGGTATCGCCTATATCGCGGAGAAGGAAGAGGAGTAAATTTTATGGGGGCCAGAAGTCCTGTGCTCATTTTCATATGCGTTGCCGCTCTGTTCTTCCACTACTCCTGCTCGAAGGAATCTTCCTCCATCCTGTATCAGGGGGCGGAGGAACTTCTCAGTAAGGGGGAGTATGCTAAGGCTATTGAGGGTTATCTCTCCCTCGTCGATCAATATCCCGACAGCGACTATGCTCCCATGAGCAGCTACAAAGTCGGTCTGATCTACAATACATACATAAAGGACGCAGATAAGGCTGTTAAGAGTTACCTTGCCCTCATCCTCATGTATCCGGATTCGAAGGAGGTACGGCTGGCCAGGAGGGATATGGCCGAAATATACTCCAGAAAAGGTGACTACAGGAAGGCGGTAGGCGAATATCAATGGCTGGTTGAGAATAGTTCCGGCGAAGAGAGAAGCAACTTCAGGTATAGCATCGCGATGGAATACCAAAGGCTCGGTGATTATACACAGGCCATTATAGAGCTGCGTGATATTCAGAGAGATTCCCCCTCCTCACCGCTCCTTCCCAAGATCTACTACCAGATAGCAACCAACCAGTACCTCGATGGCGATCTGAGCGGGGCGCTTGAAACGTACACGAAGATAATATCCCGTTATCCCGAAGACCCGGCAGCGGTAGATGCGGCGCTGGGAAAGGCAGTCGTTCTGGAAGAGGCCGGCATGCTGAAGGAGGCCATGAAGGTCCTTGAAGCGCTCGAGAATGACTACCCTAATAACGATGTTATAAAGCTGAGGCTGTCGTGGTTGGGGAAGAGGATCAAGGAAGTGCCTTCCGTCAGGAAGAGGCGGAGATGAGTATGGAACTCTCTGTTATTGGCGCCGGCAACTGGGGGACTACCATAGCCAATATGCTGGCCGAAAAGGGATACAATGTTAAACTGTGGGTAAGGCGCCGGGAGATCCTCAGGGATATAGTGGAGCTTAGGGAAAACAGGCAGTATCTGCCGAAGGTGAGGCTCAGTGAAAATATAAACGCCACCGGTTCCATCAGGGAGGCGGTAGAAGGAACATCCTTTATAGTTAGTGTGGTTCCGTCCGCTTTTGTGCGGAGTGTCTTTTCTGAAGCTGCAGATCATATCGGTGATGGGACCATAGTGGTCAGTGCCTCCAAGGGTATAGAAGAGTCCACCCTCATGACGGTCAGCCAGATCTTTAAAGAGATGCTGGCCGGAAGGAAGCACCCTTCGCTCGCCGTACTTTCAGGTCCCTCCTTTGCCAAAGAGGTAAGCCAGAAACTTCCTGCCGCCGTATGTGCGGCGTCGGATAGGCTGGAAGTTGCCGAGAGGGTCCAGCAGGTCTTTTCTCTACCTTATTTCAGAGTCTATACGAACACCGATATCGTGGGAGTAGAGCTATGCGGTGCGTTGAAGAACGTCATCGCAATAGCGTCCGGCATAAGTGACGGACTTGGATTGGGGACCAATGCGCGCGCCGCCCTGATCACCAGGGGGCTTGCGGAGATGGCCAGGCTGGGTAAGACCCTTGGTGCTAACAATGAGACGTTTTATGGTCTCGCCGGCCTTGGGGACATGGTTCTTACATGTACCGGAGATCTCAGCAGAAACAGGTCCGTGGGCCTTGCGATCGGGGGCGGGCGAAAGTTAAAGGATATCCTCGGCGAGATGAAGATGGTGGCGGAGGGGGTAAAGACATCGAGAGCGGCCTATGAATTAGCCAGGAAGCATGGGGTGGAGATGCCTATAACCGAGAAGGTGCAACAGGTGCTCTATGAGGGCAAGTTACCCAAAGATGCAGTTGGTGAATTGATGACAAGGGGCTTGAAAGGGGAGTAGGCATAATCCGGGCATAATCCTAATCCAATCCGGGGGACACCGGGGCTGTTGAAAAACCCCGGTTTCAGTCTGTTTCAGGCGACCGGGGCAAGGCCGAAGGGGTTTTCCCGGCAGCGACCAGATAATCGTTTGTAAAAGGAACCCGGCATCCCCAGACCCCGCCGATAGCGA
>WGFD01000271.1 GCA_015492395.1 Deltaproteobacteria bacterium
AACCCGATGTGAGAAAGAAGAAGCCGGCAAAAATGGAGGTTGGAGAGGTTGTGCCCACTCCTCCCGCGGCCGCAGAGCCGGCTCCGGAGGGAAAGAAGCACAAGATTTCCAAGGAAGTTACTGTTTTCACCCCGCAAAAACCGGATAGAAGGAAGTCCCAGCATAGAAAGAAGGTCTACAGTAAGGAGCAGCTCTACGAGGAGAGGGGCAGGCGGAAGGGAAAGGTTATGCCACCGCCTAAGAGGGCGCTTAAGAAGACGGAGGTAACGGTTGCCAAACCGTCGAAGAGGGTCATAAAAGTAGCGGATGCCATAAGTGTGGGGGATCTCTCCCAGCGGCTTGGTGTGAAGGCATCTGATATAATAAAGAAGCTTATGGCACTTGGGTATATGGCGACCATTAATCAGCTTATAGATATAGACGCGGCGACGTTGGTGGCGGATGACTTCGGATATGAGGTCGAGAGTGTAGCCATACAGGAAGAGGCTCTCCTTGGGGAGGAGGAGAGGGAAGAACCAAAGGATCTCATCTTTAGGTGCCCCGTTGTTACCGTGGTAGGCCATGTCGATCATGGAAAGACCTCCCTGCTGGATGCGATAAGAAAGACGAATGTGGCAGGGGGTGAGCATGGAGGAATAACACAGCATATAGGTGCCTACCACGTTCATCTTGACAAGGGAGGCATCACGTTCATAGATACGCCGGGACATGAGGCCTTTACTGCAATGAGGGCAAGAGGGGTTAGGGTCACGGATATAGTCGTCCTTGTTGTGGCCGCTGATGACGGTGTCATGCCCCAGACTGTCGAGGCTATAAACCATGCGAAGGCGGCCGAAGTCCCGATCATAGTCGCTATTAATAAGATAGATCTGCCTAATGCCGACCCTCAAAGGGTGAAGACTGAGCTGGCCAACTATGGGCTCGCCCCGGAAGAGTGGGGAGGGGATGCCATATTTGCCGAGATTTCGGCAAAAAAGAGGTTGAATATAAAAGAACTTCTTGACCTCATATTATTGCAGGCGGAGATGCTGGAGTTGAAGGCCAGTCCGTCAAGGACAGGAAGGGGTGTTGTTGTGGAGGCTAAACTTGAGAGGGGCAGGGGACCTGTAGCCACTGTGCTCGTGCAGGATGGGACGCTTAACGTTGGTGATGCTGTTGTTGTCGGTGTCCACTGGGGAAGGGTGAGGGCCATGGTGGATGACAGGGGGAAGAGGACGAACAGCACCGGCCCTTCCATGCCTGTTGAGGTGCTTGGTCTTTCCGGGGTTCCTGATGCCGGTGAGACCTTGGTGGTTGTGAAGGATGAGGCCACGGCTAAACAGATAGCCGGTATCAGGTCTCAGAAGATCCACGGAAAGGAGATGGAAAAGACCGCCAAGGTGAGTCTGGAAGACCTCTATAATAAGATACAAGAGGGAGAGATAAGGGAACTTGGGGTGGTGATCAAGGGCGATGTGCACGGTTCCGTTGAGGCACTGAAGGATGCATTGTTAAAGCTAACAACGGAGCAGATAAAGTTGAATATCATACATAGCGCGGTGGGTGGCATAACGGAAGGTGATGTGATGTTGGCCTCGGCGTCGAACGGCATAATCATAGGTTTCAATGTGCGTCCCGAGCCGAAGGTTAACGCCCTTGCCGAGAGGGAGGGGGTGGATATCCGTCTCTACAATGTCATCTACGACGTCGTAGATGACATTAAGAAGGCTATGGAAGGGATGCTTGCTCCTATAATGAAGGAGATCCTGCTGGGCAGGGCCGAGGTGAGGGAGACATTCAGGGTATCAAAGGTTGGGACCGTAGCCGGATCATATGTGTTGAACGGGAAGATACTGAGGGGGGCAAAGGTCCGTCTCATAAGGAACAGCACCGTAGTGTACGAGGGGAAGATAGCCTCCCTGCGAAGGGTTAAGGATGATGTTAAAGAGGTCAACTCCGGCTTTGAGTGCGGGATCTCTATTGAAGGATATAATGACGTCAAGGTTGGTGATGTCATAGAGGCGTACATAATCGAAGAGGAAGCAGCCAGGCTTTAGTGTGGTTACTTGTCATGGAGTTGACCGTTGAATGGTGGTGGGTGTCTGTCATATAGATCTTGTAATACATGGGAACAGATCTCTTAAGGGAAAGAGAAAGGTCATAAAGAGTATTAAGGAGAGGGTGAAGGGCCGTTTTAATGTTTCAGTGGCGGAAGTCGATGACCATGAGCTCTGGCAGAGGTCCAAGCTTGGGATCTCTGCTGTCGGTAAGGATAATTCGTATGTAAACTCACTGTTGGAGAGGGTGCTGAACTTTATTGAATCCATGAGCCTCGCGGAGATTGTTCATTCGGATATAGAGATTGTTTATTACTAGCCATGGCCGGAAACATGAACCAAGTATGAGTTACACCGTCTATAATAGACCCGGAAGAGTGGGGGACCTGATAAGAAGGGAGATTTCCGGAATGCTCATCGGTGAGATAAAGGATCCAAGAATAGGCCTTGTAACCATAACCAAGGTATCTATGAGTCCCGACTTGAGGCATGCAAAGGTATACTTCAGCCTGATAGGCAATATGGAAGATAAAGTGTTGTGCAGGGAGGGCCTGCAGAGTGCGAGTGGTTTTATAAGGAGGGTATTGGCTAAGAGGCTCCGGCTGAAGTATATACCCGATATGGTCTTTGAATACGATGATTCCCTGGAATACGGCAACCATATTGAGCAGTTACTGAAGGAGGTTAAGAGGGAAGAGACGGAGTGACTTCTTGACCGCTCCAGTCTTTGAATAACCTTTCCTGTTTTTATGGATAACCGATATAAGAGTGTCGTGGAGGAGATAAGGAGAGGCGATAGGTTTCTGGTCGTTTCACATGTCAATCCCGAAGGCGATGCCATAGGCTCTCTTCTGGGTTTGGCTTTGGCTCTCAAGGACTCCGGAAAGGATGTTACAGCTTATCTGGAAGATAAGATTCCGGATAACCTGACATTTCTTCCCGGCATTGATATGATTGTAGATGATACGGACTGGGCGAGGGGGTTCGATATCATCTTTGCGGTGGACTGCGGGCAGGCGGACAGACTCGGCAAGAGGTTTGTTAATGGCAATAGATGTGCTAAGATCATCAACATAGATCACCACGCCACTAACGACCTCTTCGGTGATATAAACATAGTGGACCCGAAGGCGAGTGCGACCGGTGAGATGATATACGATCTGCTCAAGGCCGCTTCCATTGAGGTGACGAAGGATATCGCCGTGAATCTGTATGTGGCGATACATACAGATACCGGTTCTTTCAGGTACAGCTCAACGACCCCGGCCGCGTTAATGAAGGCGGGTGAGCTCGTAAGAATGGGAGCGGAGCCGTGGCATATATCACAACTCCTGTATGAGAACTATCCCGCCAAGCGGTTCAAGCTTTTGGGGAGGGTTCTGGATACACTTGAGATCTCAGATGATGGAAGGATAGCCTCTATGTTTGTTACCCTGGATATGTTAAGAGAGTTCGATGCGGAGCGGTCGTTGGTCGACGGGTTTATAAACTATGCCAGGGCCATACAAGGAGTGGAGATCGCAGTCCTGTTCAGAGAGTCGGGAAACGGCAGGTACAAAGTGAGTTTTCGATCGAAAGGTTCGGCCGATGTCGCTACAATTGCCCAGATGTTTGGTGGTGGCGGGCACGTAAATGCAGCAGGATGTAATGTGGACGGCTCTCTCGAAGAGATAAAGGCTATGATCATGAAGGCGGCTGCCGGGGCCTTGGGATGCGGGGTATGAAGCAGCGGTATGAGAACGCAGGGTCGAGATTATCTTAAATAGTTATGGATCGTACAGGGATATTGGTAATAGATAAGCCAACTGGTATTACATCTCATGGGGTCGTCAAGTTGGTGAAGATGAAGACTGGCGCCAGGAAGGTCGGCCATATGGGCACCCTCGATCCATTGGCTACCGGTGTATTGCCGTTGTGCATGGACCGCGCCACAAAGGCTGCCAGGTTCCTTGATGGCGGTGTGAAGGAATATTCCGTAAGGGTAAGGTTGGGGGTGGAGACGGACACATATGACGCCGAGGGTAAGGTCGTGGCCCGGGCCGACTATACTTCAGTGGACGAGGAAAACCTGAAAAAGACCGCCTCCCGCTTTGAAGGGAGGATCAAACAGGTCCCGCCCATGTTTTCCGCCGTGAAGAAGGGAGGCGTGCCCCTCTATAAGCTTGCCAGAAAGGGTATTACTATAGAACGGGAGCCGAAGGAGGTTGATGTTGTCAGTATCGAGGTTACAAAGGTGGATTTGCCCTTCTTTGAACTGTTGATAGTATGTTCTAAGGGTACATACGTTAGATCCATCTGCCATGATATAGGAAGGCAACTTGGTTGCGGCGCGCACATGGTGGCCCTCCGCAGGGTTAGAAGCGGCCAGTTTACACTCGATGATTCCATAGGACTTGAAGGTAATGGGAAGATGATGGTCGACAGTATTAAGACTATGGAGGATGTGTTTCAGGGGCTTCCGGAGGTGCCGATAAGCAAGGCTAAATGTTTGAAGGCCTCAGGGGATTGTTCCTTTGACAAGCCGCTACATCGTGGAGGTACAATCAGAAACGGCACCCTAGTCAGGTTTACGGATTTTGGTAAGATTGTCGCTATCGGGGTCTACAACGGTCCAAGATCTTTTAAGATAGAGAAGGTTTTTAGCTGAAGCAATAAAGATAAGGAGGTGAGGCAGATGCTGACTGCTGAAAGGAAGGTGGAGATAATAGACAGGTTCAAGACACATGAGGGAGATACAGGCTCTCCGGAGGTGCAGATAGCCCTTTTAAGCGAGAGGATACGCAACCTCACCGATCATTTTAAGATCCACAAGTACGACCATCACTCGAGGCGCGGGCTGTTAAAATTGATAAGTCAGCGGAGGAGCCTTCTGGACTACTTGAAGCGTTTTGACTCTATACGTTACAAGAGTGTAGTGGACAAACTCGGTTTGAGAAGGTAGATATAATTAATTAATCGATGTAACAGATTGTCTGTCTGAGAACGACGATAAAGACAAAAAGGAGATGGTTAAATTAGATGCTAAGAGAATATAAGATCATGTACGCGGGCAGACCTCTTACTATAGAGACCGGCAAGGTGGCCAGGCAGGCGGACGGTTCCTGTATGGTCAGGTACGGTGATACCGTTGTGCTTGTAACGGTTTGCAGGTCGAAGGGGTCGCGGGAGGGGGCCGACTTCCTGCCATTGACCGTCAATTATCTTGAGATGACCTATGCCGCCGGTAAGATCCCCGGTGGTTTCTTTAAAAGGGAGGGGAGACCGAGCGAAAGGGAGGTACTATGCTCCAGGCTCATCGACAGACCTCTAAGACCTCTCTTCCCGAAAGGTTACTATAACGAGACACAGGTGATTGCCACGGTAATGTCGGTGGACCCCGAAAATGATCCGGAGGTCGCGGCGCTTATAGGCGCCTCTCTGGTGGTTTCTTTGTCCGATATACCCTTTTATGGGCCGATAGCCTTGGCGAGGGTGGGGCGTGTGGGCGGCAAGCTTCTCTGTAATCCTTCTCTGAAGGAACAGAAGGAAAGTGATATAGATCTACTAGTGGCAGGGACAAAGGGCGCGATAATAATGGTCGAGGGCGGCGCCGACTTCGTGCCGGAAGATGATATACTCGCGGCTATAGAGTTTGCTCATGTTTCGATGAAGGATGTCTTGGAACTCCAGGAAAGGATAATAGCCGAGGTGGGCAGGGCTAAACTGGAACTTTCGGGTGAAGAGATCGACGAAGGGCTCGTTGCAAAGGTAAAGGGGCTGGCTTCGGAGAAGATATCAGCAGCCTTGGATATACGCTCGAAGCAGGAGAGATACCAGAGACTCAAAGAGATAACGGAAGAGGTGATCGATGGCCTTGCTCCGGAAGCCGAGGATAGGGAGAAGGAGATTGGCGATATACTGGAAGATATTAAGTCCCGGTTGCTGAGAGACAAGGTCATTGATTCCGGTGTAAGGATAGATGGACGTGGGACCCAAGACATACGGCCAATCAGTTGCGAGGTGGGGGTGCTGCCGAGGACGCACGGGTCCGCTCTCTTTACAAGGGGAGAGACGCAGGCGATGGTAGTCTCCACCCTCGGGACATCGGAGGATGAACAGAAGATAGATGCGCTGTCAGGCTGGGAATATAAGAGGTTTATGCTCCACTATAACTTCCCCCCCTTCTCAGTGGGAGAGGCGAGGTTCCTTAGGGGGCCCGGAAGACGGGAGATAGGTCATGGTGTGCTTGCCGAGAGGGCGGTATCCAAGGTGCTTCCCGGAGAGGACTCCTTTCCTTACACCATAAGGGTGGTTTCGGATATATTGGAGTCTAATGGTTCGTCGTCCATGGCAAGCGTGTGCGGAGCCTCTCTTTCCTTGATGGATGCCGGTGTCCCAATAAGTGCGCCTGTGGCCGGCATAGCGATGGGCCTTATAAAGGAGGGTGATAAGGTTGCCATACTGTCGGACATACTGGGGGATGAGGACCACCTTGGTGACATGGACTTTAAGGTGGCCGGAAATGAGCAAGGAATAACCGCCTTTCAAATGGACACGAAGATCGGTGGCATACCGGCGGAGGTACTGAGAGACGCGCTCTATCAGGCCAGGGAGGGCAGGCTCCATATCCTGCAGAAGATGGCCGAGGGGATATCCAACCCAAGGCCGGAGCTTTCCGTATATGCGCCCAGGATAGTCACAATCAATGTCAAACAGGAGAGGATTAAGGATGTAATAGGCCCGGGAGGAAAGAACATCAGATCTATAATAGAGAAGACCGGGGTGAAGATAGATATAGATGATACGGGAAAGGTCAATATAGCTTCAGCGGATGAAGGGGCGGCGAGCCGTGCTATAGAGATGGTGAGATCATTGACACAGGAGGCTGAGGTTGGGAAGATATACCACGGCAAGGTGAAGAAGGTTGTCGATTTCGGGGCCTTTGTGGAGATATTCCCGGGTACTGAGGGCCTGGTCCACATATCACAGTTGGCCCATGAGCGTGTTAAGGGTGTAAAGGATATAGTACGGGAAGGAGATGAGGTGCCTGTAAAGGTTATCGAGATTGGTAGGGATGGAAAGATAAGGCTTTCAAGAAAAGAGGCTATCGCCGAGGAGGCTGTAACAAGCTCTGATGCCACCTAACCCATGTCTCGCACAAGCACATCTGTACCCTCCTCCATACCTTCCAAAGATGAGTCATATAGAGACATCTACCCTGAAGAACGGGATCAAGCTGGTTACCGAAGAGATGCCGGATATAGGTTCGGTTACCATAGGAGTCTGGGTGCAGGTAGGCTCCAGAAACGAGTCTATGTATGAAAACGGTATATCTCACTTCATAGAACATCTCCTGTTCAAAGGTACGGAGAGGCGAACTGCCCTGGATATAGCCAGGGAGATAGAGTCGGTTGGAGGTGTCCTGAATGCGTTTACCGGAAAGGAGTATACCTGCTACTATGCCAGGGTACTCGCCAAGGACACACCTCTCTCAGTCGACCTCCTATCGGATATATTTATAAACTCTACATTCGACAAGAACGAGATGGAGAAGGAGCGTGAGGTAATCCTCCAGGAGATAAAGATGGTAGAGGATACACCGGACGATATCATTCACGATATCTTCTCCAAAACCATATGGAAGGATCATCCTCTGGGGCGGCCAGTGCTTGGAGACTATGCGACCGTAAGCTCTATAAAGAGAGAGGATATACTCTCCTACTTCGGCAGGTATTACAGCCCTCAGACGATTCTCATAACCGCTGCTGGAAAACTCAGACACGGAGAGCTGCTGAGGCTTTTGGATAGGTCTTTCGGCACTATAAAGAGTCGATTCGGCAGCTATAACCTTGATCCCCCTAACCCCTTTCCGCGTATATGTCTTGAGAAGAGGAATCTGGAACAGGTCCATCTGTGTATCGGTGTGCCTGCGCTGCCACAGGTGCACCATGACAGGTACAGACTTTACCTGCTGAACAGTATGCTCGGCGGCGGTATGAGTTCGAGGCTGTTCCAGGAGATAAGGGAGAAGAGGGGACTTGCATATTCTATATATTCCTATCTCAACCTGAGAAGGGACGTGGGAACCTTAGTGGTGTATGCCGGAACCTCTGAAGGTTCATTCTCCACCGTTGTGTCCCTTATATTAAAAGAGTTTAATAAGATTGCAGATGGGATTGACAAGTCTGAACTGTCCATGGCCAAGGAGCAGCTTATGGGCAATATAATATTGAATATGGAGTCCAGCGAAAACAGGATGACTAAGCTTGCCAGGGATATGATATATTACGGCAGGGTTATACCTCTGGACGAGACCGTGTCACATATAAAGGCGGTCAAGACAAAGGAGATCAAGAGGCTGGCGGAGACCACCCTTGACACCTCCGCCACATCCCTGGCGGCGGTCGGGAGGGTCAAGAAGAAAGGTCTGCCTGATTTGGGCAAGAGAAGGTGAAGTATGCGCATACTCGTTGTCGAAGATGAAAAGAAGGTTGCAGGCTTTATAAAGAGGGGGCTGGAGGAAGAGAGTTATGCCGTCGATGTTGTGCATGATGGTGAGGAGGGCCAGGATCTTGCGGAGAGCGGCGAGTATGATGTCATTATACTCGATGTTATGCTGCCCAAAAAGGACGGCATCGAGCTTTTGAAGCGTATAAGGGATAAGGGTGTCAATACCCCTGTGCTGCTGCTCACGGCGAGGGACGCGGTTGAAGACAGGGTGAAGGGGCTTGATTCCGGTGCCGACGATTATTTGACGAAACCTTTTGCGTTTGAAGAGTTGATAGCGAGGCTCAGGGCGCTTATGAGGCGTGGGACTACTGAGTTGACGGTCTTGAAGTTCGCTGATTTAAGCCTGGATCCAGCTACGCGTATGGCCAGAAGGGGTGACAAGGATATAGATCTTACGGTTAAGGAGTATGCGCTGCTGGAGTACCTCTTGAGAAATCCGAACCGCGTGTTGACCAGGACGATGATCGCCCAGCACGTATGGGACTATACCTTCGATAGTGAAACCAACGTGGTGGATGTCTACATCAACCATCTCAGAAATAAGGTGGACAAGGATGCCGATGAGAAGCTCATACATACGGTCAGGGGTGTGGGATACATACTCAGAGAGGAGAGGGAGTAAAAATGCCGGATATTGAAGTTCCCAGCAGCCAGATATATGAACTCTCAAATGGAAGGGGGTTCCCGATTATATTTGCTCGCTGACCCTGCGGTAACCCGCGTGAGATGCGTTCGCCGTGTACCTTCATGAATCTTACGATACGTACTAAGCTGACCCTGTGGTATACCACACTTCTGACTATATCTATCCTGTCCTTCGGTCTCCTCTTTTCTTACACACTTTCCAAGATAATTATAGAGAATGTTGATTCCAGGATATCCTCGGTTGCGGATATGATGGCCAACAGTGTCTTTAAGCCGCCGTTAACCCTCAATCTGCCCGAACATTTCGATCTTATCCTGGAGAGGTTCTTTGGTATAAAGACCGCCGGGAACTATATACAGGTCCTCAATTCCATGGGAAATATCAAGGTTACCTCATCTACACTGGAGGGAACCACCCTTCCACTGTCCGAGGCCGCATACAGAAACGCCCTTAAGGGCAGGCAGACATATGAATTGGTGAAGACCGCCGGTCCTTTCCCGATCAGGATAGTTACCTATCCTATTATGTCTAAGGGAAGGTTGGAACTGATACTCCAGGTCGGGACATCGATGAAGGGGACGCAGGATATCTTTCACGCGCTCTTTTACATATTGATGTTCGGGGGGCCGGTGATGGTTATACTGGCCGGTATTATAGGCTGGTTTCTAGCCGGCAAGGCATTGAGTCCCGTTGACAATATCACACAGATGGCCAGGAAGATAGGAGCGGAGAGTCTAAATGAAAGACTGTCCATTTCAGGGCCAAGGGATGAGATTGGAAGGCTTGCGGAAACATTCAATGATATGATATCAAGGCTGGAGGCATCGTTCAGGAAGACAAAGCGGTTTACGGCAGATGCTTCGCACGAGCTCAAGACGCCACTGACCATAATGAAAGGGGAGATAGAGGTTGCCTTGAGAACCGAGAATACGGTGGAGGGGTTGAAAGATGTCCTGTTGAGTACCCTTGAAGAGATAGACAGAATGTCCCACATAGTCAGAAACCTGTTGGATCTGGCGAGGGCGGATACAGGTGATATACAACTCACATTTGATAAGGTTCATCTGGATTCGTTGTTAAGGGAAAGATTTAAACAGTCTGCGAAGCGCGCCGCCGAAGCTGGACTCGAACTGAGATTGATCAAGACCGACACTGTGACCGTGAATGGTGACCGGGTCAGACTTGAGCAGTTGATATATAATCTGATAGATAATGCCATCAAGTATACACCAGATGGGGGCAAGATCGAACTTTCCCTTGAAGCGGAGAAAGATTGGGCTATAATCTCTGTTAAAGACACCGGAGTGGGTATATCTAAGGATGATCTACCCTATCTCTTCGACAGATTTTACAGGGTGGACAAGGCGAGGACCAGGGATGCCGGTGGTGTTGGTCTCGGGTTGAGCATATGCAAGGAGATAGTTACTGTCCACGGTGGCAGGATAGATAT
>WGFD01000272.1 GCA_015492395.1 Deltaproteobacteria bacterium
GGCTGGCTATCCTCGGGGATGATGATTTCGTGGTAAGGACGGTTATGAGAATCAATTCCGAGATCGATGGCGCCTATGTCTTCAGCAGCGGTAAGAATATGGCCTCCTTCAAGGGGGTTGGAACCCCTCGGGACATTGCCCGGTTTTTCAGGATCGAGGAGTATGAGGGGTATATATGGGTAGGGCATACGAGATTTCCTACTAATACCCCTGGCTGGTGGGGTGGCGCGCACCCATTCACTATCCTGGACTGGTCGATAGTTCACAACGGGGAGATCTCTTCGTACGGAATTAATAAGCGTTACCTGGAGATGTACGGCTACAGGCTCACCCTCCTGACGGACACGGAGGTCGTTTCTTATCTCCTCGATCTCATGGTGAGGAGGCATGGTCTGGACTTGAAGACGGCCTGCATGGTCCTGGCTGCGCCGTTTTGGAAGAAGATCGATGAGATGGATGAAGACACAAGGGAGGCTGTGACCGCCCTGAGGACTGTCTATGGGAGTGCCTTGTTGAACGGGCCCTTTGCTATACTTTTTGGGCATAAAGACGGCTTGATAGGGCTCAATGACAGGATAAAGCTCAGGCCACTGGTCGCCGCTGAGAATGGCGATTTTGTATATATGGCAAGCGAGGAATCCGCTATCAGGGAGATATGTCCGAACCCTGAAAAGGTGTGGTCGCCGAGATCGGGCGAGCCGGTGATCGTGGAATTGGAAGGGGAAGTCCGCTAGGTGTAGATGACCTTCCAAGGGTTGGAGGAGGATATTAGAATATCCCCTTTTTATATTAGCATGGAGTGCCACCCCTGATTAACAGATCTCCCGGCTGTGGTATGCCTGTGTTGCTCTTCGGCTCGCCGTTGAGGTGTGGTATGCAGTACGCCTCGTTCTTCACTTTCGTCGCACTTTGATCTGTTTTGTTCCGGCGCCGCTGTGCGTGGGGGTGTCGGTAATGTCGTCTATGGAGGTAAACGCCTCGCGATTCCTCCATCCAATGGTCGTGCCGAAGAGAGTGGGAACGGGTACTTGGACGGGGAAGCACTGTCTATGTTTGCAGATTTAATATGTCGGAGGTTTAGTGATGTTTAAGAGTCTTGCACCGCCTGAGTATTTAGCCACCATAGACAGGGTGAAGTGCATCAGGTGTAAGCGTTGTATCCAAAACTGCGGTTGGGGTGTTTACAGCTGGGGTGGGGACAAGGTGCTGATAGATACCTTCAAGTGTGTTAAGTGTCTCAGGTGCTACCACTACTGCCCTACCGAGGCGATCCAGATCCTGGATAATCCAGTCAAGTTCAGGAGCAATCCGAACTGGGGCTATTACCATATAAGGAATATCAAGAAGCAAGCGGAGACGGGCGGTATGCCGCTTACGGGTATGGGGAGCGATCTTCCGATACCGACACTCTTTGATAACCTCCTCATAGATGCCTGTCAGGTAACGAATCCCTCCATCGACCCCTTGAGGGAGCCGATGGAGTTGAGGACATACCTTGGGAAAAAACCCGCCTGCCTCCAGTTCGAGAGGAAGGACGGTGGAGGAGTAAAGCTTAAGACCCAGATGCCTCCCCAGATCAAGCTGGAGGCGCCGTTTATATTCTCACCGATGTCCTTCGGCTCCATCAGCCTCAATGCGCAGAAGGTCCTTGCCATGGCTGCAAAGGAGCTCGGTATAGTAATGAACACAGGTGAGGGCGGATTACATGAGGATCTTATTCCTTATAAGGACCATATAATAGTCCAGGTTGCATCGGGGCGCTTCGGTGTGAACCGCGATTACCTGAATGCGGGGGTCGCCGTTGATATAAAGATCGGGCAGGGTGCAAAACCCGGTATTGGAGGACATCTGCCGGGTGAGAAGATCCCTCTCCCGGTTGCAAAGACCAGGATGATACCTGTCGGAACGGATGCGCTGTCACCCGCACCGCAGCACGACATATACTCCATAGAGGACCTCAGGCAGTTGATATACGCGATCAAGGAGGCCACGGACTATAAACCTGTATCGGTCAAGATCGCTGCCGTCCATAATGTCGCCGCCATAGCATCCGGCATAGTGAGGGCCGGCGCGGATATGGTCTATCTTGATGGCTTCCGTGGCGGCACCGGCGCGGCGCCGACCATAATAAGGGACCATCTCGGAATACCGATAGAGCATGCGATCGCTTCGGTTGATGACAGGCTGAGACAGGAGGGAATAAGGAACGAGGCATCGCTCATAGCCGCTGGCGGGATAAGGAGCAGCGCCGACGCCGCCAAGGCCATCGCTCTTGGCGCCGATGCCGTGGCCCTTGGGACGACGGCATTGGTGACAATGGGTTGTACTATCTGTGGAAAGTGTTACACGGGAAACTGCTCATGGGGGATTACCACACAGAGACCTGAGCTGACCGCGCGGCTCGATCCGGAGATCTTTGCGGACAGGCTTATAA
>WGFD01000273.1 GCA_015492395.1 Deltaproteobacteria bacterium
CCTCACCCCATCCACCCGATGCTCCTTCCTCCTCCTCCCCACCAAAATCGAACCCTTCACCGCCGGAGCGTTCGTCTTCTCCAAGGCTACTTTCTTCCCCCTCACTAAAATCGAATCCGTCGGCCTCTGCTCCGGCCTTCTCTTCAGCGGTGGACGCCTCCTCTCTTCCCTCCGTTTCCGGCCCCTCACCGCCTGTGTCCGCAGCCAAGTCCCCGGACTCCTCTTCAGTATACTCGGGAGATTTAACCACAAATACATTTTGACATTTTGTGCACTTAACCTTCACGCCGCGACCTTTGATCTTCGACTCATCAAGGCGGAACTTGGAACTACAACTGTCACACTGTATAATCATAGGTACCTCACTTTACGTTTACAGCAACCAGCACAACTATATCATTTATCATATTTATCACAATTTGGGCCGGCTTTCAAGCAGATTGCACGACCATCAGACAATACATTCCACATAAACTTGACAGCCACTCAAAGTAATAATATGCTCACTATAGGCTCAACATGGAGTTGCCGGACATACCAAAGCACTGCACGTTACTAATTTACTATTCGACACATTAACATAATCACTTAAGGAAGAAAAGGGCGTTGAAGATAGAGGCAACTGAAATAGTGAGCGCCCTGTCGAGACCGGCCGCTTACCCGGACAACCCTGCCGATGTAGAGTTGCGGCAGACCCATATTTCCTACCTCTTCTTCACACCCAACCTCGTCTACAAGATAAAGAAACCAGTCAACTTCGGGTTTCTTGACTTCACCACCCTTGAGAAGAGGCGTTTTTTCTGCCACCAGGAGATAACACTTAACAGAAGGATGACGAACGATGTTTACCTCGATGTAGTCCCGATAAGTATAGGCAAGAATGGTATCACGGTATCCGGAGAAGGAAAGACCATAGAGTACGCCGTAAAGATGAGGAGGCTACCGGAAGAGAGGATGCTGAGCACTATGATACTCGAAGGCACCGTATCTGAAGACATTATCGAAGGTATCGGACGTTTCATTGCGTCATCTCATAAAAAGGCCGTTTCGAATGAGACGATATCGAGTTACGGTCGCCCAGAGGCTATCGGAAATAGCACGGAGGAAAACTTCAAACAGACGGAAAGATTCATAGGCAGGACTATAAGTAAAAAGCAGTTCGACCGGATATCATCATATACCAGGGAGGTATTGGCCAGGAGAAAGAGACTATTCTCGGAAAGGGTCGGTCACTCCTTTATCCGGGACCTGCACGGAGATATACACTCCGAACATATATGCGTCACGGATGGGATACAGATCTTCGACTGCATAGAGTTCAATGAACGGTTCAGATTCATAGACGTAGTTTCAGACATGGCCTTTCTTGCCATGGATCTGGACTTTTATAACAGGAATGACTTATCAAAAGACTTTTCAGACACCTACTTCAAGAGCTCCGGAGACGAGGCCGGCAAGAGGTTGTTCGACTTTTACAGCTCATACAGGGCCTATGTTAGGGGAAAGGTGGAGAGCCTCAAGTCGGAGGAAGCCGAGGTCCCTGATGGGGAGAAGATGGGTTCGCTTATCCGGGCAAGACGATACTTTCACCTGGCATACCAATACGCGACCGGAGGTATCAGTCCTTTTATTGTAGTGGTATGCGGACTCGCAGGTACAGGGAAGACCACAGTCGCCAAGGGTCTTTCTACAGCGTTCGGCCTACCTTCGATATCATCGGACATCATAAGAAAAGAGCTGGCCGGGATCCCACTCCAGGAACACAGGTTGGAATATTTCGAAGAGGGGATATATTCGCGGGCGTTCACGGAAAGGACCTACAACAGACTCATAGACGAGGCATCGGCTTATCTAAGAAATGACAGGTCCGTAGTAGTGGACGCAACATTCTCCAGGAAACGTCACATGGAAGCCATCATATCAAAGGCATCCGGCACCGGTGCCACGGTACATATAGTACAATGTACCGCCCCGGAGGGGACCGTAGAAAGGCGCCTCAGGGAGAGGGAAGAGAGAGGCAACACCGTATCCGATGGAAGATGGGCCATCTACCTGGATCAGAGGAAAACCTATGAAGAACCGAAGGAGCCTCACTTGACCGTGGATACATCTAAACCATTGGAAGAGATAGTGCTGCAGCTCCTTGGCGAGATTTTTGGTTGAGTCATATAGCATATATGTGGTTTAATATTTGAATAACTTTGCAGTTACCGGAAAGCATCCATGGCGTTATATCTGATGAAGGTCTGATTTACTCATGGGTTACCTGAACGATGATCTTTTTTCATCCATCCTGAAATTTGCTCGGATACCGGACCTGTTACAGACCGGGAAGGAAGCGATACCGTATAGGATTATGGGAGCCGGAGACCACCCGACCGGTCCGGACCTGTAAAGGGAAAATCTATCCGCAGGTAGTTTAATATTTTGTTACCAAGTGACACATCTAAACCATTGGCCGTTGTCCTCTTGAGCGGCGGTATGGACAGCTGCGTTGCGGCGGCAATAGCACGCCGGGACAACAGGGTGGCCTTTCTTCACATACGTTACGGTCAGCGGACGGCAAAGAGGGAACTCAAGGCCTTCACCGACATTGCCGACTTCTACGAAGCGGACCTGCGACTTGTCGTAAGCCTAGACTATCTGAAGGAGATAGGCGGCTCAGCCCTGACCGATGAAAGGTTGATCGTCCCCCTGCATACTGAAGGGCCGGAGGTTCAAACTAGAGGGATACCTGAAACATATGTTCCATTCAGAAACGCCCACCTTTTGTCCATTGCGGTCTCATGGGGAGAGACAATAGGCGCGACCAGGATATATATCGGTGCGGTAGAGGAGGACAGCTCTGGGTACCCTGACTGCAGAGAGGTGTTCTACAGGGCCTTTAATAAAGCTGTGAAGGCTGGAACAAAACCCGAAACCAGGCTAGAGATAGTCACTCCTCTCATATATATGAAAAAGGCCGGTATCGTAAGAAAGGGTATTGAACTCGGCGCGCCCCTGCACCTCACATGGTCATGCTACAAAGACGGCGAAATTGCCTGCGGTAAGTGTGACTCTTGCCTATTGAGACTTAAGGGTTTCAAAGGGGCAGGTGCGAAAGACACACTCCCATACCATCAACCATAAGAAAGGAGAGATCCAATGACATTCATTGAGTACCTTAAGCAGAAAAAAGAGATCGAGGCCGATGAAGCGGAGCTTATGGACCTTATGGACGAATACTATGATGAATACAAGGAGTACCTTCTCGGTATCACCGACGGGTGCGGCACACAATAGCGCCGGAACGCCCCTCTAAGGACGGAAGAGACTTATATACAGGCAGGAATCTGTAATCTGTAAGTAGTTGAACCGGAACTATCTCGCTTCGAAGATATGCAGTTCCACGGTCTCAAGCACGGGATAGGGGTAGTTGGTTCCCTCAAGAGCCTTTATTCTGATACCCTTGATCCTCCCCGCTGATACTATCTCCATGCCGCTCCTGTATACGAAGGGATCGAGATAATCGGCCACATCGATAAGGAACCTGTTGTCTTTCATCGTCGCGCCCTGTACTCTTCCTCTTTGGTCCAAAGGTGCGTTCAAGACCTCTATTACTGTCCGTCCGTTAATGTCTTTTATGGATACGATGATGCCACCCCATATTACCTTAGTGCCTATATATTCGTCCGGTGACTCCCTCACCAGCGCCGGAGTTACAGTTCTGTCCACGTCCTTGCTGTTCTTCAGCGATATGACGCCGGCGCAGCCGGCTGCACTAATCAGTACAACCACCATAAGCATAAACAGTCTCATAAGGACATTATATCTTGTCAGAGGAGGTTTTCAATGGTTAAGTTATATTCTTCCGTAGACAGAGAGGCGGACAGTCTCGCCCCATATGCAACGAAGAGCCGGGATTCGATGGGCAGACGATACAGGGAGGAGGAGCATCCGTTCAGGTCGGCCTTTCAGCGGGACAGGGACAGAATAATCCACTGTAACGCCTTCAGGAGACTTGAATACAAGACACAGGTCTTTGTATACCACGAAGGAGATCATTACAGAACGAGACTCACCCACACTATCGAAGTCGCGCAGATATCAAGAACCATAGCCAAGGCACTGGGTATCAATGAAGAACTTTCCGAGGCAATAGCACTCGCGCATGATCTGGGACACCCGCCATTCGGCCATAAGGGCGAAGAGGAGCTGAGCCGCCTGATGGAGGGGCATGGAGGCTTCGAGCACAATCTCCATTCACTGAGGATACTCGAATACATAGAGCGGAGATATCCCGGCTTTAAAGGACTGAACCTGACGTGGGAGGTTCGGGAGGGGATAGCAAAGCACTCCTCGGAACACGACCATCCTGGAATTATAGATGAGTATGAGCCTGACAAGGCCCCGTCGTTGGAGGCACAGATCGTGGATATAGCGGATGAGATAGCCTACAACAACCATGACATAGACGACGGTCTCTCATCCGAGATGATAGATATTGAACTGTTGGATGATATAGAGATATGGAAGGAGAATCATGAAAAGGTCAAAGAGGCCTTCCCCGCCGAGGACTTCAAGGTGCTGAAGTCCCAGACGATAATAAGCATTATAAACCAGCAAGTAACGGACCTGGTAACTGAGATTATGAGGAGAATAGAAGAGTATAAGCTGCGCTGTGCAGACGATGTAAGGAGTACCGGCCATACGATAGCACGCTTCAGCAGTGAAATGGACAGGAAGAACCGGGAACTCAAGAGGTTTTTAAGAAAAAACCTATACAGCCACTACCGGGTCATAAGGATGGCGGATAAGGCCAATCGCATCATAAGGAGCCTGTTCGGTGTCTACTCCAGAGAACCACGGCTTCTCCCTCCCCACATATACGACTCCATAAAAGAGTCGGGAAAGGAGAGGGTAATATGTGACTATATAGCCGGGATGACCGACAGGTTCGCGCTTGAAGAGTACAAGAAACTCTTTGACCCCTTCGAACGAGTATGAGAAGAAACTATCCTCTCTTCAATAGACCCGGAAGGTCCTCTATGGACCTGGTATTCAAGACTTCCGTCTTCCCTATCCACCCCCTCCGCGCCGTGTGAACGCCAAAGACTATATTGTCGTAGTGCAGTTTACTATGGGAGTCCGTAGATATGGCCACCATCACCCCCATCTCTTTGGCCAACCTGAGATGGCTGTCCTTCAGATCCAGCCGGTCGGGGTAAGAGTTGAGTTCCATAGCCACATTATTGGCCCTGGCGGCCTTCATCACGCTCTTCATATCCACGGGATACGGCTCCCTGGCGCCTATCAAACGTCCTGTCGGATGGGCGATGATGTCCACCACACCGGTGGAGATAGCCTTTATTATCCTCTCAGTCATCTCCTCACTGGACATATTAAACCTGGAGTGCACCGCGGCCACCACCACATCGAGCCTTTTCAGGAGGGTGGTATCCATATCGAGTGATCCGTCGGACATTATATCCACCTCTATGCCTTTGAGTATCCTGAATGCCAAGCCCCGTAATTCGAAGCCGGCATTGATCCTGTCTATATGCTCCATCTGCCTGGATAACTTCAGTTCATCCATTCCATGTACAACACCTATGGCGCTCGAGTGGTCAGTTATGGCTATGTAGTCGTAACCCCGATCCATAGCCGCCGCAGCCATATCTTCAACGGAGTAACTTCCATCGCTATCCTTTGTATGCACATGCAGGTCCCCTCTGATATCCTCCATATCCACGAGTTCAGGTAGTCCGCCATTCAGCGCCGCCTCTATCTCGCCCTGATTTTCCCTGAGTTCCGGAGGGATCCATGGAAGGCCGACCGCCTTATAAACCCCCTCCTCCGTATCCCCCGCAATACGCCTGCCGTTCTTTTCGCTGAAGACACCGTATTCACTCACCTTGAGACCAATCTTCTTCGCCCTGTCCCTTACGGCTATGTTGTGTGCCTTAGAGCCTGTGAAATACTGGAGAGCGGCACCAAAGCACTCCACGGGGAGTACGCGCAGATCCACCTGCAGACCGTTTCTCAGGACAACGCTTGACTTCGTCTCCCCTCTTGCCAGAACCTCCTTCACCTCCGGGTACCGGATAAAGCAGTCCATGATACCGGAGCACTCTTCGCAAGCGGCCAGGATGTCGACATCTCCTATATCTTCCCTCCACCTCCTTAGGCTTCCGGCATAGACGATATGTGTAATCCCCGGAATGCCATTCAGGTGTTCCATGATAGATAGCGCATAGGAACGGGCAAGGTGCAGCCTAAAGCGGCCCCGCCGCGACTTCACCTCCTCTATGGCCTTGAGTATATTTGCCTCGGTCTTCTCACCGATACCCGGCAGCCCCTTCAGTCTATGGGCCTTTACAGCTTCTTCAAGCCCCTCTATATCACCCACACCAAGGCTTTTATATATCATTTGGACCTTCTTGGGTCCTATTCCCTGTAATCGCAACATATCAAGAAGACCGGGGGGCAACTCTCTTAGGAGATCTTCATGGTAGGCGCACTTCCCTGTCTCGATAATCTCTACCACCTTTTCATGTATACTCTTTCCTATTCCAGGTATACCATCAAGCCTGGATTCGTCAGCCATGACTATACCCTTTATGGGTTCCGGC
>WGFD01000274.1 GCA_015492395.1 Deltaproteobacteria bacterium
AACCTGGAAAGGCCGTTGTATACATAAGAGACATAACGGAGCAGCGACTCCTGATAAGAAAGCTGATACAGTCAGACAAGCTGTCATCACTCGGTGAACTTGTATCAGGCGTGGCACATGAACTAAACAATCCGCTTACGGCAATAATGGGATTTTCCGAACTGCTGCTAAGGGGCACACAGAGTGAAGCCGACAGGGACAAGGCGAATAAGATATACGAGGCATCTCACAGGTGTAAGAAGATCATAGATAATCTGCTAACCTTCGCCAGGTGGCACAAGCCTGAGAAAACCTGTTGTAATATTAACGAAGTCATACATGACACCGTAGAGTTAAGGGCATACCAGCTGAAGGTAAACAACATAGGACTCCATCTGGATCTTGATCCAGCCATGCCCAAGACAATGGTTGACGGGTACCAGCTTCAGCAGGTCTTCCTGAATATCATCAACAATGCCCAGCAGGCTATCCTGGACAAGGGTGACAGGGGCGAAATAACGATCACCAGCAGACACAAAAACGACACCATCACCATAAAGATATCAGATACAGGTGCCGGGATAAAAGAGAATAACATTAACAAGATATTCGATCCGTTCTTCACCACAAAAGGCATAGGAGACGGAACTGGGCTCGGCCTGAGTATATCGTACGGAATAATCAAAGAACACGGCGGCAATATATCCGTTAAAAGCAAAAAAGATAAAGGAACCACCTGTACTATTGAATTGCCCATAGTAGCCATAAATACTCAGGTCCATACATCATCTCCATCCACGGCGGCAAAATCACTGATGGTGGAAGGGTTAAGGGCACTGATACTGGATGACGAGCCCATGATCCTAAACCTGCTCAGTGACATCTTATATGAATACAACTTCGATGTAGACATAACCAGTCGCGGAGATGAGGCATTGAAAATGATAAAGAAAAACGATTATACTATGATAATCAGCGATATCAAGATGCCTGGCATGGACGGAATGAAGTTTTATCACGAGTTGAAACTGATAAGACCAGAGGTTATCAAGAATATACTATTCGTCTCCGGCGACAGCGCCAACCAAGAAACCATGGACTTTCTTAAAAGAACTAACATACCATTCCTGCAAAAGCCATTTTCCCTGGAGATGTTAAAGGATTCAATAGCAAAGCATATATCATCCAGAGTGGATATGTCGGAGTAGCCTTCTCACAAAGGCAGCTGTTTATACTGACATATTCCGGACTATGATGGAAGATGCACATTCCAGTATCGAAGCAAGACCATTTATACGGAGAGAGGCGGAACAGAACATAAAAAAGCGAACCAAGGTGTGGCGACGAACCGTAGAGTAACACCGGTATGTACAGTTACTACGTCATAATACGAATCCTGCGGTACGGCCTGACTTCACTTTCCACATGGACAGGCCATGCACATCGGTGTTAAAGCGGCGGAGTTGAAACTCTACGGCTTTAAAGTCACTGGCTGTACACTCGCCGCTTGTCTTTCTCCATGGACATATCCAGCCTGATCCGCTAAAGAGATGGAGCACATGCCGTTCACCGCAGAAGAAAAGAACGCATTACTGGATATAGCAAGAAAGACCATCGCATCCTTCCTCAAGGAAGGCATCAAACCACACCTGCGGATAGAGCACGAAAAACTGCTCGAAGCCGGAAGGGGAGCCTTCGTAAGCCTCCACAAAGGGAACGATCTAAGGGGCTGCATAGGCGTATTCACGAGTAAGAGCCCCCTCTACCAAACCGTCTCTGATATGGCCATTTCAGCCTCCACACAGGACCCGAGGTTCAGACCGCTTACACAAGACGAGCTACCCTTTGTAACAATAGAGATCTCCGTCCTATCACCTCTGAAGAAGATTAGTGAGATCAAGGAGATAGAGGTGGGGCGGGATGGGATTTACATCGTGAAGGGTTTCCACACCGGTGTACTTCTACCACAGGTCGCTACCGAACATGGGTGGAACCGCGAAACCTTCCTGACCCACACCTGTCTTAAAGCCGGACTCCCGGAAGGATGCTGGAAAGGGTGGAAGAAAGGAGATGTGGAGATATACACCTTCCAGGCCACAGTATTCAGAGAAGAAAATGGCTGAGCCCTGCAGAAGACTGAAACAGCCCCCAAACTGGCGCTATTCCAGTCTATCTACCGCCTCTCTCATCCTCTTAATGCCCTCCTCTACATCCTCCATCGATACGGCATAGGAGATCCTTATGTGTCCCTCCGCCCCGAATGCCACTCCCGGAACAACGGCTATCTCCGCTTCGTCCAGCAGGAAATTGGCGAAATCCACCGAGTTGTTAACAGCCGTTCCATTATATCTTTTACTTAGAAATCCGGCAATATTCGGAAAGACATAGAATGCGCCGGCCGGCTCCATACAACTAACCCCATCTATGGAGTTTAAGCCATCTACCACCACCTTCCTCCTCCTCTTGAACCCCTCCCTCATCTTCAGTACGCTATCCTGCGGTCCTCTGATGGCCTCTGCCGCAGCTTTCTGGCTTATGGATGTCGGATTTGAGGTGGATTGGCTCTGGATGTCTGTCATGGCCTTGATCAGCCTTTTGGGGCCGGCTGCATAACCTATCCTCCATCCCGTCATGGAATAAGCCTTGGATACACCGTTCAATACGATACTCATCCCCTTCATCTCCCTCGACAAGGATGCGATAGAAACATGAGAAGTTCCATCATAGCAGAGCTTCTCGTATATCTCATCGGAAACTACAAGTACCCCCATCCTGACTGCAACCTCCGCTATCGCCTCAAGCTCGTCAACGCTGTAAACGGCACCTGTAGGATTGGAGGGGCTGTTGATTATCACAGCCTTCGTGGCAGGGGTGATATGGCTTTCAAACATCTCAGGTGTCATCCTGAATCCACCATCTTCGTTTGTAGGCACTATAACAGGCGTACCGCCGGCAATCCGGACTATCGCCGGATAAGAAACCCAATATGGAGCCGGAATGATCACTTCATCACCCTCTTCAACAAGCGCCTGACAGAGATTAAAGAAGGAGTGTTTACCACCGCACGATACCAGTATCTCATCCATGGAGTACCGAAGTCCGTTATCCCTCCTGAACTTCTCTATTATCGCATCCTTCAACTCATCTATACCGCCGACCTTGGTGTACTTGGTAAAGCCCTCTTCTATAGACCGTATAGCCTCCTCTTTAATATTATCAGGAGTATCGCAGTCCGGCTCGCCGGCACCAAAACTTATGATATCCCAGCCTTTTGCCTTCATGGTCTTTGCCTTCGCCGTTACGGCAAGTGTGGGCGATTCCTTCAGGTTTTGAACCCTCTTAGCTAATCTCATGCATTACACCTTTCGTTGTATTTATACTATTGTATCCGTATTTTAAAAAGAGGTGGCTGATTAAGCAATCACCCCACCACCCTGAAAATGAACAAGTGGACATCTACCGAAGTTTTCTTCAGTAAGGGGATGCTGACGCTGTGCACCTTTAAAGGCAGACATCCACCGTATCAGCCCTTGAACTTATCCTGAAGCCTTGTCACCACATTCTCAGGGACGAAACATTCGACCTTCCCGCCCAGCCTTGCAATTTCCTTGATGAATCTCGAACTGATATAGGAATAGTGTTCAGCCGTCATAAGGAATATGGTCTCTATATCTCTGTCCAGTTTCCGGTTCGTGAGGGCCATTTGGAACTCGTACTCGAAGTCGGACACCACCCTCAGCCCCCTCAGGATCGCGCAAACATTCTTCTTCCGGGCATAATCAACGAGCAAGTTATCGAAGGTCTCGACCTCGACATTATCTCTACCATCGCTAACCTCCATAATCATCTCGACCCTTTCTTCTACCGTGAAGAGGGGGGTTTTCTTCGGATTCTCCGCCACAGCTATGATAAGATGATCAAAGAGCTTCACGCCCCTCTCTATGATATCCAGATGGCCATTCGTTATAGGATCGAAGGTCCCAGGATAGACAACCACTCTTCTTGACATCCGTTCCTCCCCCGCTCACTTCCCGAAAAAGCGGATCATGGTATTACCATATATCCGCTCCTTAATGAGCTCAAACCTACTAAGTCTCATGTCCGGTGCCGCTTTCTTCGAGGACTCCAGCACTACAATCCCGCCCGGCAACAGAAGATCACCCTTCTCCAGAAGCTCCAGCAGTGCCCTTATATGGGGATAGCCATAAGGGGGATCCGCAAAGATCATATCAAACCCGATGTGCAGAGAATCCGCAGAGGCCAGAAACTCCAGCGCCTTCATCTTCAGGACGTGCCCCCGGTCCAAGAAGCCGCACTTTTCAAGATTCTTCTCTACCAATCTCGCCGCCGTCTTGTCAGACTCCACAAAAAGAGCCCTTTCAGCACCCCTGCTTATGGCCTCGATGCCCATGGCCCCTGTCCCGGCAAAGAGATCCAGCACACCGGCAACCGGGAATCTACCGGCCAGGATGTTGAATACAGACTCTCTGACCTTGTCCGAGGTAGGTCTTATACCGACCCCTTTGAAGGGCAAAAGCCTTCCGCCCCTTGCCACCCCCCCTACGATCCTCATCCCCATTCTACCGGAGAACCACTCCCTGCACCTTTACAGAGATGAGACGATTTCTGGGGCCGTCGAACTCCGAGAAATACACCGCCTGCCACTGTCCCAAAGCGAGCCTTCCCCTTGTCACCGGTACAATGATCCCATTACCTATCAATAGTGACTTGAAGTGAGCATCTGCGTTCCGGCCGTAGTCTCCCTGATTGTGCCTGTAGGAAGGTTTGTTTGGCACCAATTCGCTGAGGAAGTCGTGCAAATCCTTGGCGAGACCAGGATCCGCATTATTCAAATGGATACCCGCCGTAGTATGTCCGGTGAAGATATGAGATGCACCTTCCTTTATCCTGCTCTCAGCAACTATGGCCTCAAGAAGATCCGTTATGTTGATGTCTTCCACATTCTGGGTAGTCTGCAACCTTATAGAATCATTGAATATCTTCATACGGGCCTCCTCCTGAAAATTTGTAATACGACACACAACTGCAACGGTATAGCATCCCCCAAAGCCAGCCATAGCTGGCCCTGGAAGGCTGTCACATCAGGTTAAGGAGTATATTGGAAAGACGATCTATTGTCAACAACCTGGATCATATGCAGGGTTAGCTCCTCCTCTACCCTCGACTCCAAAATCCGCTTGAGCGCGGCTCGCGCCGCAGGACGGTAGTCTCCCCCCAAATCAAACGCTTGAACCTCCTTCATCGCTCTGGTAACATTACGTACGGTTGCTTCTTGCAGCCACAT
>WGFD01000275.1 GCA_015492395.1 Deltaproteobacteria bacterium
CTCTATATAGCCCTCCGTCTTTTTCAGCGCCCTTTCGTCTATCAGCGGTCCCATGAACGATCCCGGGTCCTCAGGGGGACCGATCTTGACACTCTCCACCGCGTATCTGAGCCTTTCGCAGAACTCTTCGTACGCGCTTCCGATAACGATAACGCGCGAACAGGCGGAGCACTTCTGTCCCTGGTAGCCCAGCGCCGACTCCATGACGCCCTTTACCGCTTCGTCAAGGTCCGCCGTTTCATCGACTATTATTGCATTCTTGCCGCCCATCTCGGTGATCACCCTCTTGACATTACTCTGTCCCGGGGCGGTAGACGAGGCCAGGTCCACGATCCTCAACCCGACCTCCCTGGAGCCTGTAAAGGCTATGAAGTCCACTCCGGGGTGCGATACAAGGTGCTCGCCTATCCCGGCGCCCGGGCCGGGGAGGAACTGCAGTACGCCCGGCGGTATCCCCCCGTTTCTTAATAGTTCTATCAACCTCCATGCGGTGACGGGCGAAAGGCCGGAGGGCTTAAGGATAATGCAGTTTCCGGTCACGAGTCCGGCTGACACCATGCCGGCCGGTATGGCAAGCGGGAAGTTCCATGGGGATATTACAACCCCGACTCCTTTTGGTATGTAGAGGTATTCATTTGCCTCTCCAGGGCAGCTTCCAAGCCTCCTAGGCCGTCCAAGTCTCATGCCCTCCCTGGCATAGTATTCGAAATAGTCTATGGCCTCCGCGATATCGGCATCGGCCTCACTCCGGTTCTTGCCGGTCTCGTACATCTCGATAGCCGTAAGTTCGTACCTACGTTTTCGTGCCTCCCCGGCCGCCTTGAAGAGGTATTCCGCCCTCTTCTCAGGTGATGACCACCTCCACTCCTTCCATACCTCCATGGCCGTTTCTACGGCTCGGTCGGCGTCTTCAATCGAGGCCGCTGATACGGTGCCGATGGTTTCGCCTGGTCTTGCCGGGTTCAAGGACCTTATCTCCACATCCCTCATGCACTCTTCATCGCCTAGCAGGAGTGGATACCTCTTTCCGAGGTGTTTCCTCGTTTTTTTCAACGCCCCCTCCATCCTGTCTCTCACAGCGGCCATGGAGAAGTCCAGCAGGGGCTCGTTTTGAAAGCCATTTTCCCGTGGTCGTTGTTTTTTTGTATCTCTCTCCCTTGGTATCGGCTTCTTTATGAGCTCCTCGAAGGACCTGTTCTCCATGAACGACCTCCGGAGAAAGGACTCGTTGGAGGTATTTTCGAGCAGTCTCCTTACGAGATAGGCCATCCCGGGTATCAACTCTCCTACCGGCGTGTATACCCTGACCCTGTACCCCCTCTCTTTGACTGCTTTCTGGATGTACTCCGCCATGCCGTATAGGGCCTGAAACTCGATGGCCTCTTTGGCAAGACCCAGTTTCTCACCTGCGGCCATCGCCTTGCTTATGCTCCTTATGTTATGACTGGCGATGGCCGCTCTTATATATCCGGTGTTCTCCAGGAGTAAGCCGCTAAGCTCCTCGTAGTTCCTGTCCGTCTCCTCCTTTGTGGTCAGTACCGGTATAGGCCACCCCTTCTGACGGTTTACAGCCACCTCGTAGTCCCAGTAGGCTCCCTTGACCAAACGCACGGTGATACTCTTCCTCTTCTTCTTTGCCCAGTCTATGAGGCCGGCGAGGTCCTTCCTTGAGTCCTTGAGGTATGCCTGGATTGCGATGCCGGCGAATGGAAAGTCCTTGAACTCCTCCTCTTCGAGGATTCTTCTGAAGATGGCTATAGTAAGGTTTTTGTAGTAGTAGTGTTCCATATCGAATGTTATGGCGAGAGGGAGGGCTCTCGCCTTCCTGAATATGGGCCTCAGTGCCTCTATGACCGATGCGATCGACTCTTCCCAATCTGCGGGGTCCAGGCGGGAGTAAAAGGAAGAGACCTTCAGTGAGATGTTCAGCCTTGGAATAGGCCCCTTTTCATCACTCTCCAGGATCGCGCCGTCCGGCCATTCCGAGATCCTTGGGTGGAAGAGGTCTATCATGGTGAGATAACGGTCGAGATAGTCTCCCGCCTCCTTTTCACTCAGGGTGGCTTCGCCGAGGAGATCAATGGTCGAGGCGAAGCCGCCATTCCATAGGGACGAGGTGGTTGAGATGGCCTCCTCCGGTCCTGTCCCGGCGATGAACTGTCTTGCCAGAGACTCCACGTTCGCCCTTATGGCCATTCCCGTTACCTTTGACAGCCCCGTACCTCTGGACAGACCCTTCAGCGTCCATCGGATTATACGCGGTGTGTCGATATCGGAGAAGTACTCCGACAGCATGGATGCCACCGCCGCGTCGGTTTTGAGGGAGGGAAGCAGATCTATAAACCTGAAGAGGCGGATCCTGAAGGCCTCGTCATTCATCGCCCACTCCATAACCTTGCCTTTCCACCTCTTCCTGTCGAATACGGAAGGAACCTTACCCTCCATCGACTTGAAGATGGCACGGCCGGTCTGGATGGTTCTCTCTTCCAGGTCTTGGTCTCTTTCCATAAGCTCCTCCACAGCCTGACGGCCTCAAAGAGGAGCATATCAGTATGGGCGGTATTTTTCAATTCCTTGCCCTAAGGAAGGTCTGATTTATTCAGACCTTCCGCGCGGCACAGGGATATGCCGCCATTTTCAATGGCTGTAAGTCATTGAAAATGTGGGAAAAAGAAAAATCGTACTTTTTCTTTTTCGTCTCTGAATAATTCAGGGATGAATTATTCAGAGGTTCCCTAAAAGATTACCAGGTACGGAATAGATATTGACACACACTAATGATCTGAGCTTAAATCTTGTGTGGCAGATCATGGAGGTTTCTATGCGGAAGATGCTCATTTTGGCGATGGCGGTGGCATGCAGCGCAGTCTACTTCTTAGTGATGGACCTGTTGCTGATGAAGGCACAAGGCCTGCCGTTAATCCCGTAAATCAGATGTTGGATATATATGGCGAGCCACTGTCCGCCGTTTCCGAATGGTCGGATACCCTCCCTCGCTTCCAGTGTGCGGCTTCGGGTGCATTTTGCGGGCAGGATCGCAAAGGAGACCGGTGAAGAAGGCTGTAGTACTATCCATACTCCTCATAACCCTTTTAT